>CAZFJO010000136.1:0-9928 GCA_964518915.1 uncultured Saprospiraceae bacterium | reverse complement strand
CAGCAACATGGACTCCTTCCTTTCTTTTCTCTGAACCATCGTAATACAACACAGGAGATCCGTGAGGCTTAAGCGGAAGGTTGCGCAGATGCATGCCGTATGATCCGTTGTCTTCCGAAGAACGCATAAATCCGGATGGAACCGCAATTCTAGATTCAATGCTAGAACCGAGCGGATTAATGAGTGCTTCAGCATGTGTGTCACTGTTTACCATTGAAGGGACAGTTGCCTTTCCATCTTGGGTTGAACCATTGCAACTTAGAACAAAAAGTGAATACATGCAGATATAAAACCGTAAATAAGACATGCAGATAAAACTGCATTTTATGGGACATTATTTTACATCGCTAAACTCAAGTTATTCATATCCATGAATCAACTCTTAAATAAAAATCAACATTTGCGCACAGCGAAAAAACAACCCTGATACAAATGAATACTCAGCATCCACTAAATAAACAGAAATCATTCGTTGCAATTGGAATCAATGAGCTTGATTGCATCTAGTGTTTCCCATACGATATCATCATAAGCCTTAGGCGAAAATTTAAACAGCAAAATGGTCCTGTTTTTCTGGATACAATTGTAGCTTTCTATCTTCGCTTGCAAGGTAATGAGCTTATTCGTCGCAAATCGGTCGTAGGTTTTTACCTGCCCTGAAAAAGCAATACCTGTTCCAGTTGTCTTCTCCGAAATTAATTTTACTGAAGCTTTCCGCGCATCTGTTTCATCATCATTTCGTACACCATTCAATCCATTAAAGTACAATTCCAGATCCGCTGCTAACCTTGCCGAAGTAATATCGTTCTGTAGAGTTATATCCCAAGCATAGGTATAAGACCAAAAAAATGTATGCTCTGGATTGCGCCATCCTTCTGGTGGAAAACGAACTTCCGCTATTCCATCGTAATCAATTTCTTGGGCAAACCGAATCGGGAACTCGAATACCTCTTTACCCCAAGTAGAATCTAATTCTATCAGGTTTTCATTTTTCTCATTCTGTGCAAACAAGAACATGGAATGAAGCATAAAAATAAGTACTGTAATTTTTCTCATTGATTTCAATTATAATTGAACAGTGATGTTAAAAGCAATAGCATCTGAAATAATTTCATTTTTGATACTTGTTTTTCCTTGGGACTTATATGTAATTCCGTATTCCGTTCTATCTATTTTAAGCCGTGTCTCTATCTGTGTTTTAGCTTCATTGTAGCTTGCCACGAAAAACACAGAATTCGTTACGCAATTGATGGTAAGATCTGCCGTAATCTGAAAGTTCCATTCATCGGCATACTTTACATCTGTGAAAACAATTCTAGCCATCGGGTTATTGTTTACATCAAAAAAATCTTCTCCTTTTAAGTGTTCCATGAAACTTTCCACCCAAGTATCCTTTTCACTAGACTGCATAGAGTGCATATCAATTACAAATTCTCCACCGACAATTTTCTGTCCCTGCATTAATAGGTGCCCTTCTTTAAAGTCTATGGTTCCAGCATGGCCACCAAAACCAAACAATTTAGTTCCTTCCCATACAATCTGGCTTTCTACCGTATTTATGGGTTCTATCGATTGGCCATTAAGCACACCTGAAAAGACACCAATTAACAACAACACTAAAGTATTTTTATTCATGATTTATAATTATGTTTTTTAATACCCACAAAACTATTTCTACCTCAGGTGAAAAGTGTCAATTAAATGCAAAAGGAGTGTCAACAAGTGTAAAACCTTAGGAAATTATGTGTTCTTTGCGCTTTATATGAATCCGTTAAAATCTCTTTTCGCAATCTTTTTATTCCTGATGGCCTCGACAACAGACGGCTTTTCGATGCCTCTAGACGAATCCACAGAATACACTGAACGTGTTAAAATATATCTGAGAGAAGTAGGCAATCAACTCCTACTTGCTACTGGCGATTCTTCTTCCTTAATTTCGCCCGTTGTATCAATCAGTGATTCTAGATATGAATTCTCCATTGATAAGGCGTTTTCTTTTTTACCCGACACGCTGGTCAATACTGTAAAATCGGTATTTGTCAGAACCGAAATCTCCAACAATTACAGAGTAGAAGTAGTAGAAAACTCAAGCAATGAAGTTGCCTATAGCTACGAAATCAATGAGGACGAAAGCAAAACAATCATTCCTTGTGCAGGAAGGTATCTACCGGAAGCACGCTACACCATAAGCGTCCATTTTCTGGATAAGCAATCGCC
Organism: uncultured Saprospiraceae bacterium; assembly: GCA_964518915.1. Classification (GTDB taxonomy): domain Bacteria; phylum Bacteroidota; class Bacteroidia; order Chitinophagales; family Saprospiraceae; genus JABDLO01. The sequence goes on along the minus strand of CAZFJO010000136.1, from coordinate 7,711 downwards.
TTCGTCTAAGTACACCTATCTACTGTATATTTTAATTCCATTGATACTTGGGATATTATATGCCTTGTATGCTCTCAAGAAAACATCAAACCCTTCTGGAGAGGAAAACAAAGAACCATCCATTAGCATAGGCGCATTTAGGTTTTTTCCAGATCAGTACAAATTGGTGAAAAAAGCAGTCGAAATAGACTTGTCCAAAAAAGAATGTGAACTGCTAGAAATATTGGTAAGTCAAGTAAATCAAGTGGTAACAAGAGAAGAACTCACTAAAAAAGTATGGGAAGACAATGGTGTATTCGTGGGGAGAAGTTTAGACACCTTCATTTCTAAGCTTCGTAAAAAATTAAAAAGTGACGATTCTATTAAAATCATAAACATCCATGGTGTAGGTTATAAGCTGGAAATCTCTTAAAGCAACCCCCAGTTTTCTAATACCCATTCATCCCTTTATTTTATCCTGCTTTCTATTACAATGATTAGAATATTCCATTTCTTTGCGGTGTCTAAAAATACACAGTGACATACGAAGGAATTCTAGGTGATTTAAAGAAGGGCAACTACGCTCCTATCTACTTGCTACACGGTGAGGAATCATACTACATTGATAAAATATCATCCTTTATTGAGAAAGAAATCCTGGAAGAAGGTGAGAAGGCTTTTAATCTTGCCGTCCTTTATGGTAAGGAAGTAGACTTTAAGAGAGTGGTAGATGAAGCTCGACAATTCCCCATGATGTCTAGGTATAGAGTCATCGTGGTTAAGGAAGCCCAAGACATGCGTACCCTCAAGAAGATAGAACTCTATGCTGAAAAACCATCGCCACAATCCATCGTGGTATTGTGTCACAAGAATAAAAAGGTAGACAAGCGAAACAAGTACGTCAAGAACATCGGCAAGTCGGGTGTCGTATTCGAATCAAAGAAAATATACGACAATCAATTGCCCGGATGGATTTCTTCATATGCTCGCACGCAAGGCTTCCAGATGGCCGGAGATGCTGCTATGCTAGCAGCAGAATACTTAGGGGCCGACCTCAATAAGGTCAGCAATGAAATAGATAAACTCACCCTAAATATCAAGGATAGGAAATCCATCAACCTTGAAGACGTACAGAATGGCATAGGCATCAGTAAGGATTACAACGTTTTCGAATTTCAGAAAGCACTCGGTATGCGTGATGGTGAGAAAGCTTTTCGCATTGTCAACTACTTCAGTGAAAACCAGAAGGCACATCCACTGACCCTCGTCATCGGAAATCTTTACAACTACTTCAACAAGTTATACGCCTTGTCCCACAACATGAGTGCTCCAGATGCACAACTGCAACGGGTCCTAGGACTTCCGAGTCCATACTTCGTCAAGGATTACAAGGCTGCTGCCAAAAGTCTGGGGTATAAAAAAATACGTGGATCATTCGAAGTATTGAAAAAGGCAGATCTAGCGTCTAAGGGATATGGCGCCCGTCACCAGACAACCAAAGACATCCTTACTGACATCGTCCTGGGAGTGATATACTAGTTGCTAGTAAGGATCTACATCGATATTAACTCGGACAGATTTCAACCCTTTGTGGTCTTTCATGTGCAGTCTTGCTTCTCGCAATAACTTCTTAGTATTAGAAATGAGGGTGGGATTTTTTTCTAGCTTGATGGAAATCGTCCGTAAGTACTGTCCCCTCAATCTTGCTATTCCTGGTTCAGCGGGCCCGAGTACCCTACTCCCTAATTTTTTCTTGATGTACTCGGCGAATATCTGCGCCCCTTGCTCGACAACCCGAGGTTGCTTATGCTTGAGTAAGATGTGAATCATCCTGATGTAAGGCGGGTACTTAAACTTCTTTCTTTCGATCGCTTCTCGATGGATGAACTTGTGGTAATTGTATTCGATGGTGTCTACAATTACGGGGTGAGAAGGCTTAGAAGTCTGGATGACAACCTTGCCTTGTTCGCTCCGACGCCCTGCCCTACCCGCAACTTGGGTTAAAAGTTGGAAGGCCCTTTCTGAAGCTCGGAAATCAGGGAAGTACAACAACAGATCGGCATTCAACACGCCGACAACAGCGATGTTGTCGAAGTCTAGTCCCTTGGTTATCATCTGGGTTCCTACCAATATGTCGATCCGCATGTGCTGGTAATCATCTATTATTTTTTCGTAAGCAGCCTTGCTTTTAGCGGTGTCAAAATCCAGCCTTGCGACCTTGGCCGTAGGGAACAAGCCCTGCATGATGTCTTCTATTTTTTCTGTACCATAACCGATTTCCTTGAAGGCATCCGAGCCACAGGCTGGACATTCCTTAGGGTTTCGTTCGCGGTGTCCGCAATAGTGGCACCGCAATTCTTCGAAGTACTTGTGCATGGTCAGGGTAACATCACAGTTCGGGCAATCGCCTGTCCAGCCACAGACTTGACACTGGATAGAAGGGGCATATCCTCTCCTATTCTGGAATATCAAGGCTTGCTTTCCATTGACCAAGGCGAGGTCTATTTCATCCCTCAAGTGTTTCGAAAAGTAAGACTCCATCTGTTTCGCCTGCCTCGCTTTTATGGTATCGACGATGCTTATTTCTGGCAAGGCCACATCACCGAATCGCTGCATCATTTCTACCAGACCATACTTTCCTTGCTGGGCATTCATATAGGATTCCAGCGAAGGGGTTGCGCTACCGAGAATGACAGGTGCGTCGAATTGCTTGCCTAGATATACTGCGGCATCTCGTGCGTTGTATCGGGGCGCGGGATCTTGTTGCTTGTATGAAGGATCGTGTTCTTCATCGACAATGATTAATCCTAGGTTGCTGAACGGCATAAACATCGATGACCTTGCTCCTAACGTAATCGGATGTCCAGCCTTGATGGCTTGATGCAATTCTACCCGCTCATTGTTGCTCATCCTAGAATGGTAGACCACGACATCGTCTCCGTATATGCTCACCAGTCGCTGGACAATCTGCGTCGTCAAGGCAATCTCAGGAAGTAAGTATAAAACTTGCTTTCCTTCTTTCAGCACATCGTTGATCAATTCCATATATACCCGGGTCTTCCCACTTCCTGTTACACCGTGGAGTAAGACCGCATGGTGGGTCTGAAATTGCTTCGTCATTTCATCGTAGGCTTCTTGTTGCAAGTCAGAAAGCTTAGACAGCTCTTGTCTTTCGGTACCATACATCAGATTGACCCTACTGATTTCTACCTCTTCTACATGGAAGATGCCCTTCTTGACCAGGGCGTCTAGCACAGATTTATTGATCTTTGCCAGGTCGTACAAGTCTGGTCTAGCTACTTTTGTCACCTCTTTACTCAACTTCGTAAATGCCAAGACAGTTCGGGTCTGCTTCTCACTGTTCTTCGTCAGGTCCAGGGCTTCCGTCAAGCGATTTTTATCCTCCTGATAATATTCTGTCAGCGATATATACTTTTCTTTTTTGGGCTTGAACTTAGTAATCAATTCTTCCTTGATGATGATGGTACCTCTATCTAAGAGAAATCTGATTTCTGGATAGACTGTTTTCTTGTCTAAGATTTCCTGAATCTCATTGATGGTTAGTTCTTTCTGGATAGATACCGCTTCTGCAATTAAGAAGGCATTGTCTGGAAGTCCATTAAAATCTTCTTGATGTTCTTCGTTCCATCGGATCTTCGTTTCGCTAGATAGCTTGAGTCCTGTCGGCAGGGCCACATTCATCACTTCTCCGATGGTACAGCAATAGTAATCGGCAATCCACTTCCAGAAGGTATACTGACCTACATCTATAATGGGATCCTTGTCGATGATGGCCACCATGGTTCTAGGATGATAGGCCAATTCGATTTCTTCGTGCAGTCCTACAACAAGGGCGGAATACAATTTATTCTTGAGGGGCACCTCGATCCGTATGCCGAACTTTAGTTCTCCTTCCAAGTCCTTGGGCACCTTGTAGGTATAAGGCTTAGGCAGAGCCAGCGGAAATATAACGGTAACGAAATTATATGGAGGTTGATCCTTGTTCATTAAAGGATGTAAAAGTATGGAAATTATCGATGGGAAAAAGCGTCTATTCCCTATTGAAAAAGTCGATGAGAGTGCTACTTTTCTTAAATTGGCTTAAGTGAAAGGAAGGACGGGATATATATTGTTGGGAATCATAGGATTGGGGTTGGTTCTCAGGATCTTTATGATACAAGATCCCTACCTCCATACGTGGGATGAACAGTACCATGCCCTTGTTGCTAAAAACCTAATCGACACACCTCTTCATCCTAGATTATATAAGCATGCTATAGAGCCCTATGACTATAAGAACTGGACTGGCAATGCTACTTGGTTACACAAGCCACCTATGGCTCTTTGGCTTATAGCCACCAGCATAAAATGTTTCGGAACCCATGCATGGGCTGTAAGAATTCCATCCTTGTTGTGCTCTATAATCGGCATATACTTAACTTTTTTGATAGGAAGGAGGCTGTTTAACCCCGTCATCGGATTATGGGGTGCATTCTTTCACAGCATTAATGGGTTAATGCTTGAGATGACTGCAGGCAGGGTATCTACAGATCATGTGGATATCGTTTTTATTACGCTTACGCAAATGTCGATTTACTTCATATTGATAGCCGACAGGAAAATAAAAATCCATGTACTTGCAGGGCTTATCGGAGGTGCCGCGTATTTAACCAAATCATTTCCAGCACTATTGATATTTCCATTGTGGCTTATTCTGCACTACCCTGTAGACAGAAGCAATAGAAGAAAAATCATTGAAAACAGCTTAGCATTCTTACTTTCTTTTTCCATCATTGCTGTTCCGTGGAACGTATACAGCCATTTAACTTTTCCTCTTGAAAGCAACTGGGAAAGAATGTACAGTCTGATGCATTTCACGCAAGACATAGAAGGACATAGACAACCCTGGTATTACTACTTGAATAGGATGAGAATAATGTATGGAGAATTGATTTATATCCCGATACTACTCTTTCTTGTACATTACTATAAAACTAGACGTAAGCATATCCTTTTCATCCTTGCATGGATTTTTATACCGATCATCTCTTTTTCCTTATCCACTTCTAAAATGCCAGGATATATTCTTCTTTCGGCACCTGCATTCTTCCTTGTTACTGGATGGTCTATTGTAGCACTTAAAAGGCACTATCTAGAAAAGAAGAACTGGTACTCTATGTCCATTATCATTGCACTGGTTGCCTTACCTATCCGATATTCCGTAGAGCGAATTAAGCCATGGAAATCGCAGGATCTAGCTAAAGCGGATTATATAGAAAATGTCTTACTTTCCTTTGCCCAGACAGAGGCAAAGAAAGATCTATTGTTTAATACCAAGTATCCTATACAAGCTATGTTCTATGGATCAGTCACTGCTTATAATCATATGCCTTCATCATCCAGAATTCAAGAATTGATATCAGACGGCTACAGAATCTATATTGATTCAGAAGCCGATTCATTAGGTACATCATGCCCATCCTGTATCATCGTAATTCTAGAAGACTCTATTCGGGAATGAATTTACCCGAAAACTTCATATAAGGTTTCTGCGTACTTGGAGGCTCAAATAAAGGACTCCTATACCTATAGACTTTTCCTTGCAACTCGTTATTGATCATTTCGATTTCTGTATATAGAATGCCGTCCGGGTGTATAAGTGCATAGATATTGTCTCGCTGCATGTAGGTCAGCGTATAAGAAATAAGTGTTCCATCTGAGTATTTAATTTCCATTCGATCTGTTTTTCCATTGAGCACTATTGTCGCCATGGCCTGACTGGTGCTCCCATCATAATCGGTTAGTTCCATGCTTACATCGCTGGTTCCTCTCGGTTGAGGAAGAGGCGCTGGTTTAGTCAGATAAGGCAATGCCACCATGTGGGCCGTTTCTTCTATTCGATATGGTTTATGCGAATTCGCCAGAATGGATATGGCCAACTTATCATCGGGAAAAAGACTAAGGACACTTCTGGTACCCGTCATGTAACCTGCATGTTCATACACCTTTCTGCCGTGCATGTCATAACTGGTTCTCCATCCTATACCTACGCCTGTTGACACACCTGAATTGAGTTTTTGGCTTTCATACATCTGGTCAAGGACGTCCTTGTTTAAGACTCCATTATAGTAACTACTGCCCATATTCACTAAATCAGCCGCAGAGGAAATCATGCCTCCTCCTGCCCATTTATAACTGAGGTCCTCTACCTTCTTTATGGCAGACGGGATCCTTTGTTGTGTTTCGTCGCTTATGAAATCGTAATAGTAAATCGGATTTTCCGCAGATGATGATGTCAATTCTGGACCAGAATGCGTCATAGCAGAAGATTGAAACACAGCCCCTTCTACATATTCTAAGAAAGGCTGGCCGCTTACTTCTTCTATAACCTTGGAAAGCAAGACATAACTATACGTCGAATACTGGTAGGCAGAGCCAGGCTCAGAAATGGGGCTGACATGCATAAATACACTTAAGGCATCGTCTATCGATGAATAGAAACGATCTTCTCTTTTATCCTGGGCTGAATAATGGGGTACTCCACCGATGTGCCCAGCCAGTTGCCTTGCAGTGATCTGAGCATATTCTTCAGGGACATCGACATAGTGGTTTAAAATAGGCGCATCGACATCTATTTTACCTTCTTGGATAAGATGGGCAAGGGCTGTGGCCGTTATCAACTTAGATACCGACGCGATTCTGAAAGCGGTATGAGGGTTTACGGGAATCTGCTGTGACACATCTGCATAGCCGTAGCCTTGGGCATGTTCCATGGCATTTTCTTTCTTGATGGCTATGGAGATTCCAGGAGGTGTCTCAGATTGAGACATAAATTTCTCAATCAAGACATCCGTCAGCTTTCTAGCTTCTTGATTGATTTCCTGTGCTGCTGTATTCAATGAAACCAACAAGCAGAAAAGAAAAAAGCAATTCCTCATGGTATAATGTAGATTTATTATTTATCAATACTGCACCACTATCAATTGGTTACAGAAGTTCGCTACTTTTAGGTTATGGAAAAAATTCAATCCGTCCATCTCATTTCTTGAATGATGGAACTAGACAGCCGGCATAAAATCTACGACTTAGTTTCGTCTTTTTATACGACAGTAAAACAAGATGCACTCTTAGGGCCCATCTTCAATAGCCAGATTGACGATTGGAGCACGCACATGGATCGGTTGACAGATTTCTGGGAGACGAATCTATTGTTTGTCCCGAGGTACAGGGGCAATGCCGCTGATATTCATGTTGAAGTGGATAAAGCTTACAATCATGGAATCACCCAACTCCATTTCGAACGGTGGTTGTCCATCTGGATCAAAACGATCGATGAAAGCTATACTGGATTGAATGCCGAAAGAGCCAAAATGCGGGCAAGGAAAATGTCTACCCATATGTTTATCAAGATTTTTCAGCAAAGGAAGTGATTGCCTCTTTATTCAGAATTGTTGCGACCTTAGCTATGTTCTGATGAAACAGAGGGTACAATATCATATATGGAAGGGCCCCTATTCCGAGGGCATAAATTTATTTTGTTTCACGATCTTACTTCTTATTATCATTTCTTAAAATTCAGGTTTGGGCCTACATTATCGGTATAGATAAAAGATAAAATGCTATATTAGAACGGCTTAAGTGAAACATTTTTCTAGCTAGCCGGAAGTAACCGATTAATAACCCGGGTGAGAAAAGATATTAGACATCGAGGATTGTGGGCATGGATGATGCT
>CAZFJO010000135.1:0-9979 GCA_964518915.1 uncultured Saprospiraceae bacterium | reverse complement strand
AACTTCTTATTAATTTTTAGGTGATTCATATTTTTCTTTACCCATTAGTTTCTTCGGATAAAGAAAAATCACACTTTCAGTAAATTTATTTTAAAATTTATTTCCTTCTACTCATATACTTCCACTACGAGCTCGATCTCAACAGCCTGTCCTCTAGGCAAGGACGCCATTCCTACAGCGGCCCGTGCATGCTTCCCTCTATCGCCGAACACTTCAACCATAAGGTCTGAAAATCCGTTGATAACTTTAGGCTGGTCCACGAATGATGGATCACAATTAACCATGCCCAGCACCTTGACTATTCTTTTAACGCGATTAAGATTACCTAGCATTTCTTTTAAAACGGAGAGTTGATTTATAGCCGTAAGTCGAGCGCCTTCATAGCCTTTCTCAATCGTCACATCCTGGCCTACCTTTCCTGTTATTTCTGTTCCGTCAGAATATCTCGGGCCCTTTCCAGCTAAAAAAATAAGGTTTCCTGCTTGTACCCCATTGACATAATTGGCTACAGGCTGTGGAGGACTTGGAAGGGTTATATTCAATTCTTTCAACTTAGCTTCTGGGTCATAACTGGCTTCTGGTTGATCTGTCGCCTTAGCTTCTCGATCATTAACTGCTGCAACTGGTTCATTCTGAGTACAACTCATAAGTGTCCCTAGGACAATGATAAGACTATAAATTAAGGGAGATATTTTCATCATGGTTATCTATTTTAAAAGAGTGATTTAATTCCACAATTGAGTGGAAGAACAAGCATTCATTATTGATTAATCGGATCAGTTTTTACTTGGCTTATAATCGGCAGCTTCCCAGAGTGGATTACTGTTGTAGTAATTTCCATTGCTTACCACCGCTGAAACAGTCCGTATGTGAGAGATATCATCAAGTGGGTTCTTATCTAAGATGGCAATATCTGCTTCCTTTCCTTCCTCTAAGCTACCAGATTCTGCCTCCATGCCCATTGCTCTCGCAGGAATTATAGTTGCCGTCTGCAATACTTGAAAAGGTGTGAGTCCAGCATGTTTATGATAAGACTCCATCTCAAGGTATAAAGAGAAAACAGGTACCGCATTATCTGTCCCTGCTACAATCGGAATTCCTGCATTGAAAAATTCTCCAATTACCCGCAGAACAGTTTTATTCTTATACTCGATATTTCTTACAGCAGCAGCATTTCTACCAGCGCGAAACCGCTTACCCTCCCAGAGTTCATAGGCAATTCTATCAGCGAATGGCTCTATGGCCTCAAGCGGCTTGCCTCTCTCTAGTCCACGTATAATGTACAGGTTAACCGTTGGGTCCAGTACGATATTATGCTTAAGCAAAAATGAGATGGCCTTGTCTATTCGTTCTCTGCTTAAAGGAGAATCCTCGTCATACAATCCAGCGAAATTACCCTTTGATTTTTCGGGAAAAAGAATAGATGTAATGGCTCGATCATGGCTAAACATGTTCATCCCTAGTGCTACGGCTTTTGTTGTTGTGCCTACTGCATTGGGAATATGACCTGTTACAGTTATCCCTCTTTTATGTGCTTCTTCACTCAAGACTTTAAGCACATCAGGTTCTATTGAATTGTAGATTTTAATCTGCTTATACCCTTTAGTAAAATACATATCAACAACTTCTCTCGCTTCTTGCTCTGTAGTGGCTCGTATGATTCCATTGCCTTTATCACCAGGACCGTCAGTCATACCTGCAAGTAAAATATCGGGGCCTAGCTTACCTTGTTCTGCAATTGCGTCTCTAAAGGCAGTTGCGAATTCTACTTCGTTTCCATTGTCTCTGATGGTTGTCACTCCACCTGCTAGATACGCTGGCGCCCATTGTACTTGGTTAGAGTGCGCATGCATATCCCAGAGTCCAGGGATTAAAGTCTTGCCAGAAACATCGATAACCGTAGCCGAAGATGGGACGTCCACTTCATCTACATGCCCTATCTTAGCAATCTTTCCATCTTCAATAAGTACGACTTGATTTTTCTGAGTCGCATCGATTATCCCGTCTACCACATCTCCTCCTACAAGTGCTGTAATTGTTCCTCTGTCTTTTTTATGGTCCATTGTATATTGAGACAACTGAGCCATCTGTTCTTCCACATTTCCTCTGATGAAAGTAGGCATGGCTTCTTCATATCCTTTTCGTATGATTTCTCTTATCTGAGTATTGGCCTTGACAATTGCCACAAGGTTTTTATCTGGGTCAAGCCAAATGGTCCTCCCTCCCCAGTTGATGCCTTCAACAACATATCTATCTAGCGTTATTTCTTTACCCTTTATGATTACTTGATCTTGTCCTCTATGATTTATCGAAACTTCTCCTCTAGGCAATGTAGACATAGACGATCGACCTTCTTTCTGAAAGAAATACTGATACAACATGACTTCCATGGCAGCAGGAATATTACTGTGCAATGGAAAGAATACATCGGCTTGTGTACTTGTTTCAACATCGAAATACTTCTCCCATATAGATACATCCTCCCCTTCCATTGTCATCTTAAAAATATTAGTGGTGTCCTCATTGGCAATACGGACACAAGAATAAAACATAGGTGCGAGAGATTCAGAATCAAGGTGAAGTTCTGATTGCACACCGGATATTCTACCTCTTTCATTTTCTCCTTGAAGAGATTTTATGACCACTTTGTTTTTCTGCGATTCTATCCTATAGGTTTCTTCACCTATTTTCGATTGTCTCCTATAGACTAAAAATGTCCCCCTCATGGTAACCTTATCTAGTACAGGATGCTGATATCTATTCTGATAATAACGGTTGACTTCGTCTGAATTACTTTCTATAACTTCTGATTTTCCATCTCCATTCAGGTCATGCATGGCAACATCATAAGTATTAGATTCTCTTTCTGTAAGGGCAATTTTCTCCCACGACTTTCCATGCCCTTTATTGATGAGCACGTAATTAGGCTCTCTGAAATTCCCTATCACGATATCTGGGTGATCATCGAAATTCAGGTCTCCTACAACGATCGAAGAAGAATTATCTGATGAGGTATCTAGTTCTACTTCTTGGGTATAACTTAAATCAGCGTCACCGAAGTAAATGCGATTGGGCTCCCCGATATTAGCTGTGATAATATCTAGATGGCCATCTTTATCAATATCTTCTATAGCTACTGATCTTGTATTATCAGACCCTGTTCCGTAAGACACTTTTTCTGAGAAGTTCAACGCTCCATCGTTGAGATAGATGTAATTAGGCTGACGGTCTCGATTAGCAAGAATCAAATCGTTGTCTCCATCGTTATCCATGTCGGCCACTTCAACATCTATGGTAGAATCGTCTTGTGCACCATAACCAATACAGGTTGAGAAAGTCCCCTTTCCATCGTTAAGACATATTTCATTTTCTCGACCTCGATTGGTAATAAGTACATCTTGATCTCCATCTCCATCTACATCAGACACCACTAAGTTTCGCGTAGGTGCGTTCTCATTTCCGAATGTCCCTCCATGGGTATAATTACCCTGACCATCGTTTATAAAAATAGAATTAGGAGCTCTGTCGTTTCCGACTAGAATGTCTAGATCTCCATCTCCATCTATGTCCGTAAGCTCAGTAGAATAGCTGGTCACTTGATCTATACCCAGCGGCCTTGACTTCGTAAATTGTCCCGTACCATTATTGAAGAATATTCTGTTCTGGCCAGGCCAGTGTCGACCATTGGCCATAATGGCATCTACATCACCGTCGTTGTCTATGTCTCCCATACCGATTGAAGCCGTACGCTCTTCGAAGATTCCGAATATCATTCTATTGCTAGAAGCAAAGTCTACGGACTGCCCATTTGCGGAAGCGAAATAAAGTACAAAGAGTAAACTATAAACCAATTTCATTTTAAGTCTTTTTATTTCTGGAATCATTGCTCGAATATAAAATGAATAAATGTATATCATACACTATGGCTTAAGGGTATCTTGATAATAACGAAGCCAGTTCAATCCGAGGATTTTCTCAATATCACTGGTGCTGTACCCACGTTTATCTAGAAGACGTGTTACATGTCGATAACGATCTGTAGAATCTAGCTCTGGAACCCATGGGGGCCATTGCACTTTATAGGAAGGTTTAAATCTTGTAAGTCTCGGTACGTACCAGTTCTCCCGAGTTGCTCCTGTCGCCTTTAATCCCTGCACAGCATAGTCTGCTGCTAATCCGACATGATCAATCCCACCCACATTCACGGCGTGATCGATATGATCGACATATGTTTCAAGCGTGGTATCTGTTCCTAGATTAGGCCCGAGCATGTACCCTAAACATATTATGCCTATCACACCTCCCTTGTCAGCCATGGCCTTAATCTGCTTGTCTGTCTTAGCCCTAGGGTGATTTTTATGCAGCGCCTCGCACATAGAATGATTGATCATCGCCCCTGTTTTACTAAAAGAGATCCCATCGTCTGTCGTCTGAGGTCCACAATGAGATAAGTCGATGATAATTCCCAGCTCATTCATCCGCTCAACTACTTCTATCCCGAAATCTGAAAGACCAGAATTGGTTCTTTCGGTGCAACCATCTCCTATAAAATTGCGAGAATTGTATGTCAATTGCATCCACCGTGTTCCAGCCTGATATAGAATATCCAGATTCTCAAGCGAATTGTTTATCATGTTGGTGTTCTGGAAACCAAGGAGGACGGCAACTTTCTCTTCTTTTTTAGCGGATATAAAATCATCTGCGGATGTTGCCAATGTTAATCTAGATGGGTTTTCTTTTATACGGGTCTGCCATTCATTGAGTGAGAGAAGTGCTCTATTGAATGAAAAAGAATCTAGGGACGCATTAAAGCCTGAGTATCCTGTATCCTTAAGTGCTTCAAAAGAATCATCGTTCCAATTGCGGGTTATGATAATTCCGTCAATCACAGTTGCATCGTCATAAAAACCATCCGGTAAATTAGAACCATTATACAGGCGAGCACTTATATCTAAAGGATCTATCATACTTAGTGGCAGTAATTTAGCGAAGCTTCTGCGGTTCATTTTTTCTTTTTTAAGGTATAAAAACCGTATTCCTCAAAATAAGGTTATTATTTATAACTAAAAACAATCACCGGCTAGACCATTGCAGTCTTCCTTTTTAATAATAATTGATTGTTTCTAGTGATATTGCTATTTTGCACTTATTGGAGAATTAAAACTCAGTATATGTTATTCAGAATACTTCCGATGTTTCTTTCATTATTATCATTTGCGGCATCGGGACAGAATATGCCTGAAGTGATCATAGAGGAAGAAGTTGTGAGGGAATTTGCGCCTGATTTCAAAATGAAAATGGACGACGGCACTACTAAAAAGTTGAGTGACTTTTCTGGGAAGGTAGTTTACCTTAGCTTCTGGGCCAGTTGGTGTAAACCCTGTATCAACGGATTTAACAATTACAGAGAGATGCGTGACAATATAGAGGATATAGGTGTTGTAATGCTTAATGTTTCTATAGACAGTGACTCAGATAAGTGGAAGCAGGCAATTGCTGAGCACAACCCGACAGGCATACATGCACTGGTATCACACAACGAAGTAAGAGAGCTGTACCAGATGTATAATGTCCCTCGATATGAGATTGTAGGAAAGAAAGGTCAGTTTTTATATTTATCTCAAGAACCGGGCAGAGATATTCTAGAAAATTTCAGACAATTTATAAAGCAATAGTTTCTATTTAGATTCATCTGAACATCAGACCTTTACGATGTGTACTATACTTGTTTATTTTCTATCGGACTAAACATCCATAAAGCGGATTATCTAATACTTATAGACATGCAATCTACAAGCACACATATTCTTTTCAATAATTATTCTTCATTCTGTCCCCTGACTAGAAACCCATTCGTCATGTAGGTGATATTAAATTTTTATCTTGGTCATCATTGATTAAGAATACACTTAAACACTAATTTATTATGAAAAATTTTATGTTGATTTTTTTCGGGGAAACAGGAGAATATGACAAGTTGAGTCCTGAGGAATTACAACGAAGAATGCAGAACTGGGGTACTTGGACTCAAAAGATGATTCAGGAAGGTGTCTTCGTTGATGGCAAGGGCTTGTTAAGCAATACCCGAACACTTACGTCTAAAGAAGGAGCAGCAGTAGATGGACCTTACCTAGATATAAAAGAAAGTGTGGGCGGATATTACATCATCCAAGTTGAAACCATGGAAGATGCGGTCAAGGTTGCAAGAGATTATCCAGACTTTGATTTGTCTGGAGGTGTTGAGATAAGAGAGTGCATGCCAGATGGAGAAGACCAGTGATATAGTTGATCACTTATTCAGGCATGAGTCAGGGCATATCATATCTAGACTGAGTTCTAAATATGGTATGCTCCACCTGTCTGAAATAGAAGATGCCGTGTCTGAGGCATTGCTTCGAGCCATGAGGACGTGGCCGTTAGAGATTCCAGAATCTCCCAGTGCTTGGTTATACTCTGTGGCTTCGAGAATAATTATAGATGTACTCAGAAGAAAACAGGTCTATTATGAAAAAGTCATCCCTGAGTATAAGATAAAAGCGCTCGATGCCGTAGATGATGACGATGATGATCGATATGCAACGATAAAACTAATGCTATGGTGTGCCCATCCTTCTCTATCGTCTAAAGACCAACTGGGGTTAATCATGCAATTGGTATCGGGATTCAGCATCAAGGAAATCAGTAGTGCTTTACTTGTTAATTCCGAGTCTCTCAAGAAACGATTACAACGAGCAAGGTCTAAACTTAAATCTATAGAATCGGAACTCATCCTTCCAGACATCAATGAGGTGGAAGATCGTTTTCCTATTCTCAGATCAGCGCTTTACCTCGGATTCAATGAAGGGTATTATTCTATCCACGATAAAAACATCTTGAGGGAAGACCTCATATATGAGAGTCTGCGATTGTGCAAGCTATTGTGTGACACCAAGCATGCCGACATAGGGATTTCGCAAGCACTGATGAGCCTTATGCTCTATCACACCAGTCGCATTCCTGCCCGTAGAACAACCGACAACTCTTTCATCTTATTCGAGAATCAAGACCGAAGTCTATGGGATAAAAAAATGATTCGCTTAGCTAGCAATTATCTTGAGTCAGGCATGAATAGTGACTATTATACGCCATACCACATCGAAGCCGTCATTGCTGGGCATCATACCCACACACAGAACTACAAGGACACCAACTGGAAGACCATCTCCCAACTCTACAATAAATTGTATTCTGTAACCCCTAACCCAATCGTCAAGCTCAACCTCATCTACGCTACACTCATGGCTGGTGACATCATTGAGGCAGATAAACTACTCTTAGAAACAGAACCAGAAATTTACGGTCCTCATAAGTACTTATATTATGCTGTCTATTCTTTAAAACATCATCTAAACGATGAAACGATAAAGAAAAATGAATACTTATGGAATGCCATCGACACAGCCCCTAATCAAGCAACACGAGAAGTATTGAGAAATAGGATGGATAACTAAATGTTTAAAGATGCATGGATGATCAATCCGGCATTGCATTGCGCCACCCATCAGATAAGATACCTGCCAGTTCTTTTTTCGTCTGGAGCATATCTTCTTGAGCTGCTATATTTTTCTTCTCATAAGGATCGAGGGTACGATCATACAATTCTACTTCTTTAAGTTCACCTCGAGTACCAGTTTCATGATCCCATGAATACCACTCTATATAATGATAAGCTTTCGTATTTAAGGAATATCCCATGTATCTTTTTCCATCGGCAGAAACTTTAGGTCTTCGGTGAAACTGACTGAACGCCGCCCGCTTCCATTCCTGATCTGGATCCTGCATCAGTGGTACAAGACTGCGGCCTTGTATATAATCTGGAACAGCGATACCGGCCATTTCACACACGGTTGGAAATAGATCTACCAGTTCTGTTATGGCATGAGTCTGAACACCTCTATTATCCTGATCTGGTGATCGGATAATTATGGGCACTTTAAGGTCAATGTTAAAATTCGTCATTTTTCCCCAGCTATTGTGGTCTCCTAACTTCCATCCGTGGTCTCCCCACACGACAATAATTGTGTTGTCGTAAATACCGATTTCCTTAAGGTGGGCAATAACATCACCTATCAATTTATCCACATAACTGACACTTGCATAATACCCTTGCCTCAGAATTCTAGCAGTATCTTCATTCATAGTGAAATCTGAAGTAGGATGACCGATGTGATTGAAGCCATCATAGTGCCTAAGTTCGTACATAGAGTTCATCGTAAGCATAGGCGCTCCTTCTGGCATGTATGGATTGTTAGCTAGTGGTATCTCATCGCGATCGTACATATCCCAGTATCTTTTAGGAACTGTAAAAGGCAGATGTGGTCTGAAATACCCAAGCCCCATAAAAAAAGGATCTTCAGATTGCGACAGTCTGGTAAGTGTCTTCTTCGTCAATTCATTCTGGGCACCATCGTAATACATTGTATCATGTACGTCCGCGGCTTCCCATGCAGGTCCAGTATTCCACCCATCTGCATAACGCACAGGCCTCAACTTCAATAAAGAGTCTCTTTTTATTACCTGCGACTTATGTACTTCTTCACTTATATAAAATGTCTCTCCATCTCTTTTCAGCCAGTCTTCCTGTAAGTATCGAGCTGGCCTCAAATCAGGCTCGTCCCACGATATTGAATCTGGCATGTAATTGTGAAATATTTTACCAAGGTTGACTGTATGATATCCAAACTTAGAAAAGTACTGTGGCATCGTAACTGTCTCTGGATTAATCTCTCTAAACTTATCTCCAAGGTGCCAGACACGGGTTGAATCTGGCCGCAATCCTGTCATCAGGCTTGCACGGGACGGAGCACATACTGCAGATTGACAGAATGCTTCTCTGAAGGTGATGCCTTCAGAAGCCAGTTGGTCGATGAAGGGAGATTTTACGATAGGATCTCCATATACGCCTAGCGAAGGCCTGAGGTCATCTACTGAAATAAAAAGAACATTATATTTTTTATGCTCTTTAACAAAACCCCCACAACCGATGGACGTAAGCAAACCAATCAGTAAAAAAACAGTAAAACAATTTTTCATATCAGTTTCAATTTACATTTTGATCTGCAACTGGGCGTGCTTAATACTTCAGATCTCTTATAAGCGATCAATATACGGATAAGTGAGATTCTGTATATACGCTTTCTATATCGGTTAGAAAAAAATCCAATCGTAAATCGGCATGAAATCATTATCAATCTAGTCGTCCATTGCATCTCTATACTTATTGCGTTCCCATGTGTTTTTCATGGCCTATATTTCACTTATAGATGAAAGTCAAGGCTTACTTAACTCAGATCACTTGGATATATTCTAAATTAAACACCCTCTACATTTGTAGAGTTCAAAAGAAGCTCTATATTTGTAGAGCATAAAATATGCGTGTTATGAAATTAACCAAGTCGGAAGAACAAGTCATGCAATATTTATGGAAGCTTAATAAAGCATTCATGAAAGATCTTCTATCTGAATTCACAGATCCTAAACCTGCAACCACTACGGTAGCGACCTTACTTAAAAGAATGAAAACAAAGGGCTTCGTAGATTACAAGCAGGTAGGTAAATCAAGAGAGTACTATCCTACTGTAAAGAAGTCAGATTATTTTTCTAATCACATCAATGGATTAATCAAGAATTTCTTCAATGACTCTTCCAGCCAGTTTGCGTCATTCTTTACTTCTGAAACAAACCTAAGTGTATCAGAATTAGAAGAATTAAAAAAGATTATAGATCAGCAGATTAAAAAGAGCAAAAAATGATTTTATACCTACTTAAATCATCATTCTGCCTAGCGATTCTCCTGGCTTTTTATTACCTGTTTCTTCAGCGTGAAAAGATGTACAAGTTTAACCGCATGTATCTACTAGGAAGCACAATCGCTTCTTTTGTTGTTCCACTTGTACCCATCCGTGTAATAAAAGAACAACAACTCCTAGAATTCATAGTC
>CAZFJO010000134.1:0-10028 GCA_964518915.1 uncultured Saprospiraceae bacterium | reverse complement strand
GAAGTGATATTGTTAATACCTGGTTGGATTTCTGCCCAGGACGCCATCGCTAAGTAGACTTGAGATGATTCTGCCTCTATCCTTACTTGCTCATTGAGCGCATCTTGCATTTTTTTAGAAAGCATAAGTATATTTATTTTTTAGTCACTTCTAATATTGGAGTAATCTTTATACATATCGTCAATTCCTATATGACTTGATTTTAGCTTTACTTTAGCCCATATGGAATCCTGCTTTTAGGTAGAATTTTTGGCAAAAGCTACGTTTAGAATCTAGAGCAATTATACAGAGCATTGTTATATGTAACAAAACGTTTCTATTAAAAAAACGAATGTAATACTATTACAACAATAACTTATATATCCTGTTGTGTCTTCCTGCACTTTTGTAGTCGGATTAAGTCTAAATAATAATTAAGTCCTCTGTAATTAAGAGTAGACTATAGGAAAAAGGGATCTAGGCAGCTATATATACGGAGTGGTGGAAGAAGTTTTATTACGGTTATACGTTTACAATCGCTCTTAGGTTGTTTTCGCTTTCGCAAATGCGGCCTTTTTCCATTCTAAGCTTCTTTCATAAGAATACGTCTCTGTTCTAAGAAGTGGGGTAGAATTTATATTTGGGTTTAACCTTAAAGAATAACATTCTTGCCGCCACACAGATTATACGCACCCCAAAAGTCGATTTACCGATGCGAGAAATACTTATCAGGTTGAGACGGATAAGCATATGAGAATGCAATGCGCCATACTTGCTTACAGCATGATTGATTTATTGCTGATATATTAAATAGGGATAGTAAAGTGGGTAACTGAAATTATTCGGGTATTAGATACGTCTTAAGTTTAACAAGATAGGCAATTAAATTATGTAGGTCCAGCAATTATACCTTCGTGCCATTTTTTTTATTTAACCCAAGAAATGTTAAGGTAAACAAAACACATTATGAAATTAATCATATGATAAACTAACGTTTGTTGACCTGAATAACATTTAGAATTTTAGACAATACCTATCTAAAATTTGGATATTATTCAATTTAGTAAAATATTATATAGGAATCTGAACACAATACATTAATTGCATTTGCAAAAAAAAGTCTTGACAGATACATAGCGAAGAATTGTTTTTACATATTTTGAGACATATAACTTTATGTTATCGTTAACACATTGTTATATTTTCATTCACAATAATAAAAACCAAAGTAGCATGAAATTACTCTACGCCTTTCTGGCTTCTCTGTTGCTTACGGTCGGTTCAGTTTCAGCTCAGCGTACCATAACTGGTATGATTGAGGACACCGACGGTATTCCACTTATTGGAGCCAATGTTCAGGTAAAAGATTCCAACACCGGCGCTATTACGGATATCAATGGACGATTCACCATTGATGTTCCAGATGGCGGTTCAGTATTGGTAATTAGTTACACTGGGTACGAAACCCAAGAAATTAATCTGACAGATTTATCAGATTACACCATTACCTTATCAGAAGGTAGACTTCTTGAAGAAGTTGTCATCGTCGGATATGGTACAGAGCTTAAACGGGAGATTACCTCTTCTATCACCAGTGTAAAAGCTGAAGAAATAGAAGGTCTACCCGTGCAATCATTCGATAGAGCGATTCAAGGGAAAGCCTCTGGTGTTCTTATCAACACGAATAGTGGTGCACCTGGAAGTGCAGCGACTATTAGAATTAGAGGAACTGGATCAATCTCTGCGAGCAACGATCCATTAATCATCATCGATGGTGTCCAGATGGGAAGAAATGGCCAGTCTACTCAAGGTACGGCTAACCCACTTTCCTCAATTAATCCTAACGATATCGAGTCTATCGAAATTCTTAAGGATGCATCTTCTACAGCGATATATGGAGCACAAGGAGCCAATGGTATCATCGTAGTTACAACGAAATCTGGTAAAAGAGATAGAAAGCCTCAGTATTCATTGTCATATCAAGAAGGGGTTGTACAACCTATTAACTTGTATGAAATGATGAATTCACAGCAATATGCTCAGATCAGACAAGATGCTTATGTTAATGCTGGATTATCCGCAGAAAGCGCCATAGCACTGTATGGAGATCCTAACGATCCTAACCTTCCTTTCGAGGACTGGGTAGATGTTTTATGGAACGACAATGCATCACTTAGAACAGCTGACTTTTCTTTTAGCGGCGGTTCTGATAAAGTAGATTACTACTCAGCATTCTCTTATAACCTTTCTGAAAGTCAGATCATTACCAACGAATGGGAAAGATTAACCGGAAGATTTAATCTAAATGCAGACCTTTCTGATAAACTTGGATTAAACTTAAGAACTTCCATGTCATGGATAGAGCAAGAAGGAACACCTTGTGATGGTGGTTTCTTCGTTAATTGTCCATTCGGACCATCATTCTGGTCTATTCCATCTTCTCCAGCTCTGGATGAAAATGGCGATTACAATGCATACCCTACTAATGGAGAGGGGCACAATTTCAATTTCAACGAATTGCAGAATGCTGAAAATGTGAAACGTCTAGGTAGAACATGGCAGACAATTTCAAGTCTAGGATTAAATTATGACATCGTTGAAAACCTTTCAGCAAGATTTTCATTCGGATTGGATTTTGTTAATAACAGAGACCTTAACTCAAGACCTACTAGTATTCCTTTTTTCAGAGATGCGTGGGGAGGTCAGATCTTTAATAGAGATAGGATTGCTGTAAATTATAATTCATTCTTCACTTTAAATTATGATTATGAACTCAACGATGATAATACTATAGGATTATTGGGTGGATATGAGTATAAAAGAGAAGATTGGAGTTTATTTGATGCCACAGGAAGAGGATTTGCAGATCCAAGTTTTCTTAATCTGAATAGTGCGTCTACACCATTTTCCGTTGCAGGTACATCTTCTACTAATAGAAGACAAGGGTTTTTCGGATCTGCTAAGTTTGACCATAAAGACAAGTACATTGTAAATGCTACTTTACGTTATGATGGTTCATCTAGATTCGGTACTTCTACAAAATATGGATTGTTTTATTCTGGTTCTGTTGCATGGAGAATCATAGAAGAAGGATTCATGCAGGATTCTGGATTTGATGAGTTAAAACTTAGGGTTTCTTATGGGGTTACTGGTAATTCAGCGATCGGAGATTTCTCTTCACTTGCAATATTCGGAACAAGTGGTCAGTACCTAGGTGCTCCTGGACTTGCTCAGACAAGACTAGCTAATGATCTTTTAGCATGGGAAGAAGCGGCACAATTTAACGTAGGTCTTGATTTTGCTTTCGCAAACAATAGAGTCTATGGTACAATTGATGCGTACGATAAGAACAACAGAAACTTATTATTGAATACTCAGATTCCTCAGACAGCGGGTATTGCGAATTCTACGATTACAGAAAACGTAGGAAAAGTAAATAACCAAGGTATAGATTTAGAGTTAAATGCTGTCCTTCTTAATAGAGGCGGATTTACGGTAAATGTAGGTGGAACATTCTCACTACAGAGAAACAAAGTAGTTGAGTTAAATGGTGGAAGAGACACCATATTCGCTGCCAATGGATTGCCACAATTAATGGTAGGACAACCTATTTCTTTCATAAATGCACTTGAATTTGCAGGAGTGAATCCAGCTAATGGAAGAAACCTAGTATACGATGCCAACGGCATCCCGACTTATGCTCCAGGTATTGACGATGTACGACAATTAGATGGTCCTGTACCAGATTACTTCGGTGGATTTAGAACAGAAGTTGGTTATAAAGGATTTAACATAATGGGATTTGTACAATTCCAAGGTGGAAATCACGTATTGAACAACGATTTATTTGGATTAGCTGACGGGTCTGCTACTCCTAATAACCAGTTGGTTTCTACACTTGATTACTGGAAAAATCCTGGTGACATCACCAATGCCAACAAGCCTGTGCAAGGTGGAGTTTTAGAAGGCGTAAACCAAGAAAATTATGGTGTTGGTTTTGGGTCAACTAGATACTACAGTGATGCAGGATATGCAAGATTGAAAGAAGTAAGAGTTACATACAATATTCCTAGGAATACGGCTTCTAGTTTAGGCTTAGGAAGTGCAGTTGTTTTTGTGCAAGGTCTTAACATGGTTACATGGACTAAGTTCGATGGAATTGATCCAGAAGCGGTATCTAATAGAGCTGCTTTTACAGGAGGTGCATCTTTTGCTTTTCCTGTAGGAAGACAGTTTGCAGCTGGTATAAATGTTTCTTTCTAAACCCAATTTCAAACTATAAAAAATTGTATAATGAATACTATACTAAAATATATATTGGGCTTGGGAATTGTGTTTTTCTTTTCTTGTGACGCACAACTTGATGTAGAAAACCCTGAGTCTTTATCACCTGAACAATCCTTGTCAGAAATTGCAGGATTTGAAGGTTTATTAAATACAGCCTACAGACGTGTCCATCTTTTCGGATGGATGGGTCAGAATGGAATTGTCAACCCAGAAATAATGGCCGACAATCTTGATTTTAATAACCGTACAGGTAGATTCGAAAACAACTATGTTAATGCCATCAGATCTCATATGGGAAGATGGGGATTATATGTGGGTATAAACAATTTAAATACTATTATAGGACAGATAGATAACCTTACTGATCTTACTGCTGATGAAACAGATCTTCAGAATCAGATAAAAGGAGAAGCACTGCTTCTAAGAGGTCTTTACTACCATGAACTTGCTAAAGTCTATGGTTATGAGCCAGGTAGAGAAGTAGGTGGATTTAATTTAGCTGTTCCGTTAATTACTACACCGACTACGACAGTATCAGATGCCTTTAACTTTCAACCAAGAGCAACTAATACTGAAGTATACAGCCAGATAACTTCTGACTTGAATGGTGCAATCGATCTTCTTGGCGATACAGCCAATGCTCCTTTCAAAGCGACTAAGTCATCAGCGCAAGCATTGCTTTCACGTGTCTTGTTATACGCAGGTGATTATAGTGGTGCAGCATCTAATGCAACTGCGGCTATCAATGGTTCAGGAGTAGAATTGATTTCAGATAAAGCAGCATATTTTGATTCTTGGTTTGCTTCTCCGCATCCTGAATCTATTCTTGAGGCTGAAATTAGACCTACAGACTGGAGTACGGTTGATGGTGCGAACAATAGCTTATCTACTCTGTCTAATAATACGAGTTCTTCTTCACAGTTCATTCTTGTAGGAAGTCCAGAATTATTAGCTGAACTAGATAGCGATGCCAATGATATCAGAGATACCATCTGGACTGAAATGGCAGACATTCCTGCAGGAACAAGAAAGTGTGAAAAGTGGCAAGGAGAGAAAGGAGATTTTCTTGAGAATGTTCCTATTATCCGTATTTCTGAAGCTTATCTGAATGGTGCTGAGGCCAATGCTCGAGGTGGAAATGATTCTGCCGCACAAGACTTAATCAACACTTTCAGACTAGCTAGAGGTACTGAAGCAACTACTGCAACAGGACAGACTCTTATCGATCTCATTATGAAAGAGAGAAGGGTAGAGTTTGCTTTAGAAGGCCACAGATGGTTTGACCTTAAGAGAAATGGCATGGATATAACTAAGACGGCAACATCAGGTGTTCCTACTCTTGGCTATAACGATTTCAGACTTCTAGGTTTTATACCAGAAAGCGAATTGAGTCTTAATGACTTACTTGTTCAGAATCCAGGTTATTAATCTCAAAATCTATTAGACATTATGAAAAAGTTATTAATATATTTATTGGTTTTGGGAACCTTAAGTTCCTGCTTCGACGAGGATGGAAGGACTATACTCTATGATGAAGAATTCTTAGAATTAGATGCTGCTACAACGGTTACAGGGAGTAGGTTATTTACTTACCTAAGGGTAAACGATGGCCAATCTGTACCAAGTACATTTGTAGTAAATCTTGCTGCAGCTCAGCGAGGATCAGCTACCAATTTCAATTTTGAGATTGATGTTGAAAATAGTACAGCCATTGAAAATCTTCATTACGTTGTAAACAGCACTTCAGGATCTATCCCTGCTAATTCTTCTACAGCTATGTTGCCTATTGACATCCTTGATGATAATATTCAAGCAGGTGAAAAGCTATCCATAGTTATAAGGCTTACAAGTGCTGACATTGAAATTAATCCTAATTATACAACCGCTACGCATGAAATCGAAGTTACGTGTCCACTAGGTGATTTATATCTAGGTGACTATGCTTTAGATAATTCAGGCCTGGAACAACCATTTGGTGCGGCCACTTTTGGCCCTGATGGTAAAGTAGTTTCAATCGTAGAAGTTACGGGAAGTGCTTCTAAACGTGCATTTTCTTACGTATACCTAGAAGCGGGAGGATTTGGTAATGAAGGAGTTCAGTTTATTTTCGACCTGAATTGTGGCAATGTGATTGTTGAAAATGTCGGGCCATTAGGACTATCATGTACTGGACCACCTATTACGATTGATAGAGTAGAAGATGATGTTCCATATAATGAAGGAGACGATAGCGAATTGGTAATAAGTTTTATGGAATTTGTCGAAGATGGAGGATGTGATGTCCCACCCATCAGACAGACCATACGTCTTGTAAAACAATAAGCTTATATTTTTTATCTGGAAAGGCATAGAGCATCTCTCTGTGCCTTTCTATTTTAATTTAAAAACCACCCAATTAGATAATTTACCTTACAATCATAACTCATGAAAAAACTATCCTTCATTTTGTTAGCGGTAATAGTCTCAATAAGTGTTACTGCCCAGACCTTACCTAAGGATATAAATAAAATAAATCAATTGCTGGAGAAAGCCATTGAGGAAGATAAAGCTAGGAACGCTAGAGTAGAAGCTTATTTAGTTCAGACTGGTGAATTAAGAATGCACACTACTGATGGAGGTCAAGAAATGTTCATATACGATGTGATAGATGGTAAGCCTACATACTTGATTACCCACAATGAAGCTTCTGTAACCTCACTAGGAGTAAATGCCGTTAGAGAAGGAGGCGGTCTAGGAGTGAACTTAGTAGGAGAAAATTCGAGAGTGGCCATATGGGATGGTGGAATATCGAGAGACTCCCATCAAGAATTCGAGGGTAGATTAAAGAATAACGATTCTGGTGCTGATTTTAGCAACCATTCAACACATGTAATGGGAACATTGTTAGCTGGAGGTATAGATTCTAAAGCGAAAGGTTTTATTCCTGGAGCAACAGCTAAAGCCTTCGATTTTAATGACGACACACAAGAGATGTTGCTTGAAATCAGAGACAATGATCTTCTGATTAGCAATCATTCTTATGGTGTACCAGGAGGATGGGTAGATGGTACATGGAGAGGAGACAGAAGTATAAGTGAGGAAGAGGATTACAGATTTGGGTTTTATTCGTCTAGGTCTGCAAGCATAGATAATGTAGCTCATTCTGCTCCCTATTACTCTATTGTAAAATCTGCGGGTAATGATAGAGGTGATAGTGGCGATGGAACGCACCCACCAGATGGTCCATTCGATTGTATAGGAGACTTTGGGGTAAGTAAAAATGTTTTTACCATCGGTGCAGTTAATAAAATCCCTACTGGATATACAGGGCCTGAAGATGTAGTGATGAGTAGCTTTTCAGGATGGGGTCCAGTTGATGATGGTAGAATAAAACCTGATTTCGTAGCTCCAGGAGTAAGTTTATTTTCTTCGATAGCAGGCTCTGATGAATCTTACGGAAGTTTGAGTGGAACGTCCATGGCAGCACCTAGTGCAACAGGTGGACTTACCTTGATGAATGAAGCTTACCACCTTTTCAATGGAACCTTCTTACGATCTGCTACTCTAAAAGCACTTGCTGTTCATACCATCAATGAAGCAGGCAATGCTGAAGGGCCCGATTATCAATTTGGGTGGGGTTTGCTAAACGTAGAAGGAGCTGTAAAACATGTCATCGAAAATGATGGTGTTAACAATATGATCATTGAAGATGTTATAAGCGATGGAGCAGTATATGAAATAGAAATAAATCCTGTTGCAGGAAGACCCATTACAGTTACAGTTGCCTGGAGTGATCCTGCTGGATCGCCTGTAGGTATTGCACTAGACCCGACAGACTTGATGTTAGTCAATGATCTCGATGTACGCATCGTGGACGACATAGGTAATGAATTTATGCCCTATATTCTCGACCCCACGATTCCTGGAAAAGCAGCTTCAAGAGGAGATAATTTTAGAGATAATCTTGAAAAAATCTACTTCCCTAATCCGGAAGGAAGAAAGTATAATATACGCATCTCTCATAAAGGTTCTATAACTGGCAACACCCAAGCTTTTGGAATGATTGTAAGTATGGAGTCAGAAGATCCAGGAATATCTAACCTATACTGGATAGATGATAATGGAAACTGGGATGATAATTCTCAGTGGTCTTTTTCTTCTGGAGGAAACTCTAGTGATGCTGTTCCTGGTGCAGACACTAAGCTGATTTTCGATGACAACTCTTTCTCTGGAGAGGAAGGTACAGTTGTTATGGATAGAGACTTTACGGTAGCTGCTGTAGCAGCGCTCAACAATAAAAAAATAACATTTGACTTAGGAGGGAATACACTCACAGTTAATGGTTCGATGATTGTTTCTTCCGATAATTTTATTATAAAGAATGGTTCCATCGTTTATCTTAATGAGGATGAGACTAAAAGTTATAATTTTGATGTTCGGAAATCATCACTGTCTGATATTAATATAATCAGTGGACAGAACAATCGCTCTACTTGGAATTTGAATTTGGATGGAACAGAAATTAATAAACTAGAACACGATTATGGAACAATCGTTATTGCAGGGCAATCATTTACTGTAAATGAATTTTATTTAGCGAGAAGTGTCGGTGGAAAAGCAATTGTCCGGAATTCTGAAATAACGATTACTAATAATGGATGGATAAATTTTGGCTCAGATTATGAAGACGATGTTGATGTAAAGTACTTGATTGAAAAAGTCTTTACGGTAGATGATAATGATTTATTAGCATCTGTAGAATTTAAAGGAAATACTACACTAAATGGAAGACCTAATGTAAGAGAAGTTATTGTTAGTTCAGGAACATTGACAATTTCTGAACGAGTAGAAATTGGAAAATTAGAATGTGCACGGAGGAGTAATCTAAGATTAATTTCTTCAATTACAGTGATTGAGGACATTTCTCTAAATTCTAATAGTATTAGTAGTTCTGTCACTTCTAGAAGAACGCTGAATGTTTTACCAAGAGAAAAATATTGCTTTGAGGATATCGATATTGATAAAGTAGATTTAGGAGGAAATGCAGCCATTTCGATTGGAACTGGGGGATCAGTTACAGATGCTTCAGGATGGGCAGCTGTTGCTTGTGAAGACTTGTTGTTTGCTAATTTTAATGCTGAAGCTGCTTGCGTAGGAGGAATTCTTTATCTATCTGATGCCAGTGACGGAAAAATCGATTCTTATAACTGGCTAGTAGGAGATGAAAGTATAGGAGAAAATTCTCAAGCCTATTATTACATTTCTGATGATTCCCCTTTTACTATTTCTCTTACTGTAAGTAATTTAGATGGACAAGAGTCTGAGTGGTCTGAGACTATTACACCATCCACATCAACGATCGGAGATAACGACATCATCCAGAATAGTACACAGCTCGCCTCCAGACTACCAGGAGAATCTTACCAGTGGTTTAAGAATGGTGATCTACTAGAAGGGGAGACTGGCAGAGTATATAGCTATGATCCAGAAGAGCCTGCATCTTACTTTGTGGTAATATTCGAGGAAGGATGTAACAAGCGTTCAGAGGTTTTAGATTTAACTACAAGTGTAATAAACTTAGACACAGAAGAAGGACCTATTGATTTCTTTCCGATTCCTTTTCAGAATGAAATTAATCTGTCGGTAAAAGAAAGTATAGATGATAACGTTTCGTTAAAAATTTATAATGCTTTAGGAATGTTGACTTTAAGTGAGAACTTACGATTAAACAATGGCACTCACACCTTGAATACCTTAGCGTGGAATGCAGGTGTGTATATCGG
>CAZFJO010000133.1:0-10052 GCA_964518915.1 uncultured Saprospiraceae bacterium | reverse complement strand
ACTAAGAACTACCTCTTGTTTTGTTTATTTGGATTATTCGGGTCCCAATTAATGGGTCAGACAATTGATGCATCAAGCATGGATAGCTTGTTGCAATATTTTTTAAATGAGGACAGAGCATCTACCTCAGTGGCTATTAATATAGGAGGTACAACAGTCTACAATAACTCTTTTGGATTAAAAGATATCTCGGAGGACAAGATTGTTTATTCAGATGCAGATAGCCGATTTAGAATTGGATCAATCACTAAAACATTTACGGCAACATTAATTCTAAAAGCAATAGAAGAGGGTCATATCACTTTAGAAACTTCGTTGTCTGCCTATTATCCGAAGATTGTAAATGCGGAGAAAATAACTATAGAGCATCTGCTTCGCCATAGAAGTGGGATTAATAATTATACTGATAATTTAGAATATCGACCATTGCTCGCATTATTGAAAGATAAGAATGCAGTGAAAGAAATGATGATAACGCTTCCTTCGGATTTTGAGCCTGATGCTCAATTTTCATACTGCAATACTGGATACATGTTATTGGGTTATATTCTTGAAGATATTTATCAAAAGGAATACCGAGAGATAGTCGAGGAGAATATTATCGACCCATTGGGCATCAAGTCTTACGGATATCTTTCTCAAGTGAACACAGCACTCAATGAAGTCAAGTCATTTATAAATGATGGATCATCATGGGTGGCTATCGAAGATTTTACTCCTCCACAAATTGTAGATGCAGCAGGAGCAATTACAATGACAGCTGCAGACTTAGTCATATTTTGGCATGCACTGATGAATGGATCCTTGGTGAACAAGGCATCATTAGAGCAGATGAAGACTATGAAAGATAACTATGGTATGGGCTTATTCAATATACCATATGGCATGAACATGGGTATCTCTCATAATGGAGGTATAGATGGATTCAATAGTAATGCATCTTACTGGGAAGAAAAGGACATGTCCATTGTTGTATTTGTAAATGGCTTGAATATGGAATACAATAACATCCTGATAGGTGTATTATCGGTTGCCTTCGGAGATCCTTACACATATCCAACCTGGGATTTTGCAGAGGTAGATATTTCAATATTGGAATCTTATCAAGGGACATATGAGAATTCTACATTTCCTATGGATATTAAAATTTATGTCGAGGATGGACAATTGTATGGTCAAGCGACTGGACAAGGAGCTTTCCCTCTTAATGCAGAATCTGAAACGAAGTTTACCTTTTCTGGTGCCGCAATCACTATAGATTTTGATAAAGAAAACGCATTTCATTTTAACCAAAATGGATACGAAGTAGATTTTACTAAAAAAGACTAATTATGGATCCGATTGTAATAGCCCTCATTGTTGTAATGAGTATTAATCTGCTTGTTTTTCCAGTGGCTTATAAATTACAAACAGATAAGCTGACAGATATTACCTATAGTTTGAGTTTTTTGACGCTTATAGGATTTGGTTTTTGGAAAGGAGAAGGATGGGAAGATGATCACAAAATTATAATGGGAATTATTCTGGCAGCATGGTCCCTACGTATTGGTTACTTTCTGTTAAGTAGAGTTATAATGATGGGGCGTGATAAGCGATTTGATGAGATAAGAACTAACCCAAAGCGATTTTTTAGATTCTTTTTATTACAGGGTTTTGCATCATGGGTGATTTCGATTCCATTTCTGTATTACTTCTTTTACCATCAGACCGAAGATAATTATTCAATCTTAGAATTATTAGGCTGGGGTATTGCAATAGTTGGATTAATAATAGAGACAGTAGCGGACCAACAAAAGATGAATTTTAAGTCCAAGGCCGGCAATGGGTCAAAGTTATATACAGCAGGACTTTACAAATATGTTCGTTATCCCAATTATACAGGAGAGATTTTGTTCTGGATAGGAATCTGTGTAGCTAGTGCAGGCGTTTTTGTCGGATTGAGATGGCTTTCTTTGGTAAGTCCTTTCTTTATTATCCTCCTATTACTAAAAGTGAGTGGCATTCCATATTTAGAAAGGGGAAGGGCCAAGCAATACGGAGACGATAAAGGATATCAAAGCTACTTAAAGAAGACAAAGGCATTGTTCCCTGGGATATACTAGGCTAATCAAGGCTTATCAACAAAGATTCGATACTACTAATTTTGGCTTTATAATACTTCCATAACCTCAAGGAAAATAAAGCGATGATTATTGCACCAATAAGACTTGTAATTACAACGCTTGAAGTACTTGGGTTCTCATTATAGACTAACGGTACCAGAATAACACATATACAGAACAAGACTACCTTTAGGACAAGCAGGAGGTGTTGCATTTGTATAAATCGCCGGCCCTTTATTTTTAGATGAGATAATGTTTGGTCCAATGGACTAATCAAATTACTTGCTTTATAATATTGAAAGAAAGAGAAGAGATTTAGAGCGGGAATAAGAGATAGTAGAAATATTGCTATAATAGCAAGGAAGGTGTGTAAACGAATTTGGAATACCTTAAAGAATGCAATAAAGAAGATGATTCCGAAAATATATAGAACGCTTAGGAGAAGTTCCGGAAGAAGGAGCTTGAAAAAGTTACTTCGATATTTTTTCGATGTAATTCGTGTCAATTCCTTTTCATTGAGAACTGTATTTTGAGCATCGATCTTTACGTCTTTCCATTGCTCTTTTAGATGGTCAAAATCCATAGTTTATTTTTCTAATTCTTCTTTTAATCTTTTTTTAATCCGTTGCATTCTGGTCCCTACATTAGAAACAGAAAGTTCTGTAATACTTGCTATCTCTTTATGGCTTTTCCCTTCTAAGCTTAATAGCACAATACCCTTATCTAATTGCTTTAATTTCTGAATAGCGGACATAAGATTTTTAAGCTCTTCATCTAAGTCATCCAAGTGAGTTTCTTCTTTGAAACTCGCAATTGTTAATAACTCAGTTTTTGGAATACTCCTTTTCTCTTTCTTGAGATACTGAATGGCAGTATTCAGGGCAATGCGATACATCCATGTACTTTGAGCTGACTTACCTTGAAAGGAATCGAAAGACTTCCATATCTGATATGCGATCTCCTGCATTAAGTCTTCTCTATTTTCGCGAGAAGAAGTATACAATGAAGCAACCTTGTATATAAGGTTTTCATTCTCTTTAATCAGTGTGACATATCTGATTTCCTTTTTAGTCATTTATTCCCCTTCCTTTTCCAGAGATAGTATGATTGTTCTAGCTCTTTGATTATCAGGGTCGAGGGATAAAGCCTTCTTATAATTAAGTAAAGCTTTTCTTTCTTGCCCATGGTTGTAAAAATATTCACCTAGACTATCATAGACATTACTAGATTCTGGAAATAACTCAACATTCCACAGAAAGATGTCTTTTGCTATGTTTTTCTTCTTAGCCTCTATCATTTTATATCCGATACGATTAATAAGATTTTCAGTAATAACATACTTGTTCTCTGTAGCAGTAATGTTATAGAGATTTTTAACCTCCTTGATATCCCTATGGAGTAAGTCAAGAGTAAGTTGCTTTTCAATATTGGACTTAGGTAAAACAAATGGACCATTAAATAGAATTCTTACTACTGCACTATTGAGTTGACCTAGGATATCATGAGAGTTATTACTTAATGAGATGTATGTGAGACCATTGTCTAAATCACGGAAAACAGAATGTCGATAACCTAAATTTTCTCCAGAATGGCTTACTACAAGATGATTATTAGCTGGATGGCGTCTGACAAACCACCCGAACCCATAAGGAAGGTTTTTATCATTTACCGATGGGGCTGTGTAAGCTTCTTCTAAAAGATCAGCAGGAAATAGTTTGCCACTTTCCAAAGCATGAAGCCATACGACTATATCATCTATAGAACTATATATTCCACCATCACCATAGATTTCTAAAGCTTCAGGCCAAGGAATAATGGTTTTTTCAGAAGTAATGTAATTCTCCTTGTAGGAATCAATGATTTCTTTGGAAGACTCCTTGTCTTCATTAAGTACAAAGGAGTTATTCATATTTAATGGCTTGAAGAAGTTCTTTTCTAAATATTCTCCAAAGGAAACCCCTGAAATTTTTTCGATAAGTAACGCCAAATAAATATATCCGGTGTTGCTGTATGAGAATTCAGAACCAGAGTCAAATTCAAGTGGAGGGCGATGTTGGGAATAAAGATCGGCAATATGTTGATTGGTGAATATCTCTCCAGTTTGCTGGTATTTTGCATTTATCTCACCATACATTTTGTTGACCATTCCAGTGTATTCCTTGATTCCGGATGTGTGATTGAGCAATTGTCTTATTGTGACTTCTTGATAAGGAAAATCAGAAAGATATTTCTTAGCTAGGTCATCGTAATCTAGAAGCCCATTATAATGTAGATGGACAATTGCCATCGCGGTGAATTGTTTGCTAATAGATGCAAGGAGAAAAGGACTTTGAGCGCTTATGGTTTTGTCCTTAATTGGAGGTGATGCTTGGATGCTTTTCTCGTAGAGGACGGAAGTACCTTTTGTAATAATTACTATGCCATTGTACAATTCTGATTCTTGGCAATATGTAAATAATGAATCCAAATTGACTAGTTGCCTTTCTGATAAGTTTTCCTGGCTTACTATATGGGATATTTTTAACAGTAAGAATAAAAAGAAGGTGAGTTTAAATTTATTCATTGTGTATTTCTAATAAGAGATGAATTACAATCGCCTTATTAGTGTAGGTAGGCTAAGAAAAATCACACTTAAGTTTTTATTAGAAGTGGCATAAGTGGAAATTGACGTCTATGTAGCAGAAAATGTAATAAAGAAGGCCCTTGATTTTGTTCTGATTCATCTTATGAACCTACCCCTTGTTAGGGAACTTTACCACTTTGGCCTACTTTTTGCCTTATTAGTCATGTTTCGGTCATAGTAGGGCATAAAAGCATGCGACTATACCGTTATTTTTAAGCGCTGATCTTAAGATCAGTTTGGAACAAGAGTTAAAAGAACATGAAGAAAGTTACCCCCTACTTGACCACACTAATGTGTTGCGCATGTGCATTATTCATCTTTATGAATTATGATACAGATGCTCCACTGACAGATCTCAATGGTCAGACGGTCCTACCACAAGTGGTAAAAGCACCTAATATCAACAAGCAGTTCGATTGGGCCGGAGAATTGGTCCCCTTTACGGGAGATGCAAGAGAGCGATTGGATAGAGAGTTATTATCTAACTCATATTATCACTCGAGTATGATCCAATATATGAAGTTGGCTAACCGCTACTTCCCTCGGATCGAAAACACCTTGCGTGAATATGGTGTTCCTGAAGATTTTAAATACTTGGCTGTGGCAGAAAGTGGCTTGCGCAATGTGACATCACCCGCAAGCGCTAAAGGGTTATGGCAATTCATGAAGCCATCTGCCAAGGAGAGAGGTCTTGAAGTTAATGACGAAGTAGACGAACGATATCATGTAGAAAAGGCAACACGTGCTGCAGCTGAATACTTACTATACCTGAAGAATAGATTTGGTACATGGACCAATGCAGCAGCTGCATATAATATGGGGCCGACAGCGTTTGCAAAACAACAGAAAGCGCAAGGACAGACAGATTATTACAATATGTATCTCAATAGTGAGACCACTAGGTATGTCTTTAGACTTGTGGCGATTAAAGAAATAATGAGTGCACCAGAAGCTTTTGGTTTCTACATTAATGATGAAGAGAAGTATCCAGCATTTCAGAATTATATTGAAGTTATGGTGGATCACTCAGTGGATGACTGGGCAGAATGGGCGATCCAACAAGGAACTTCATATAGAGAACTACGCCGCTTTAATCCATGGATCAGAGATAAAAAGCTGACGGTTATAAAAAACAAATATTTGGTAAAGGTTCCAAAATCATAAATACCCTTTTTTAAAGAAGAGGTTTTTATAAAAAAAGCCAGATCACTTTTAGCGATCTGGCTTTTTTCGTTAGGATAATGTCTTTTCCTACTTTTTAAAATATACATTCAAGCGCTCATCATAATGCGGCAAATAGATCTTAATGCTTTCTGCATCTTGTTTAGAAAGATCAAAGAAATTCCACGTCTTCCCTTCATCTTGGGAAGCAGCTAAGGCGAAATGTTGCTCTACTATCTTTTCTTCTCCAGATAGAAACACACGTTCATAAGGTAACATAGCATGTAGCTCTTCTCCAGCGGGAATAACTAAAGAAGGTTGCTTAGCCTCCAATGCAGTAATTTGTAGTCCTGCAGATTCATACATGCCTTGGTCATATAGTAAGTCATTCATAAAGTAAGAAGACCCTCCTGATTTTTCTACTACCATAGGGTGAGAAAAAGTAGTAACCTTCTTAAAATCCTTGGCAATAAATGCTTCAGCGTAACTGGCCCAAGAAGCATTGATCTCCTTCAGATAATCTTCTTGTGCAATAACAAAGCTTGTTGCAGATAGCAATAGAAGTAAGAGTATGTGTTTCATTATTTTCAACTTCAATTTTTAAAGGCAAAAAAAAAGCCCAACTGGAATTATCCAACTGAGCTTTTTGATTTAAGAAATTAAATCACCATTATATTTTATAATCCCAATTTAGCTTTTACGAAACTACTTACATCAGCGGCTTCATCAGCATATAATAGAATTCCCATACTCATATCGAATATGTAGTCATAACCTTGTTCTTTAGCGACATCCTTAATAGCCGTATCAATTTTTTCTCTGATAGGAGAGAGCAGTGCTTCGCTTTTTTCAACTAATTTCTGCTGGATGTCTTGTTGGAATTTTGCAATTTCCATTTTTTCTTGCTCAAGCGTTTGAGCTTCAGTTTCTAATTGTTTCGGAGATATTTCACCTTGCGCTTGCTTACGTTCTAACGCAGCATATTTAGTCTGTAGGGCAGTTACTTTAGCCTGACCTTGTTCTTCATATTTAGCCTTAAGCGCCTCTAGTTCCGAGTTAGCTTCTTTTACTTGTGGAATCTGTGAGATTAAAACTTGGCTATTGATATAACCTAATTTTTGAGCACTGATTGATCCTGCAAGTAAGATACAGCAGCTAAGTAATAAGTATGTTTTGATCGTTTTCATATTATCGAATCTTTTCATTAATGTTTTGCTCCTTTATTTTTTCGAGCGGCAAATATATACGGAATTGCAGTATACCAAGCCCCGATGTTTATCTGATACCTAATCTTCTTTTGATTAATGCAGTTTTGTCATATTCTTCACTTGCAAAGAGAACTCCAGCTGATCCAGCCTTATCTAAGATAATATCATAACCACGATCGACAGCAAATGTCTCTATTGCTCCGAAGACGCGTTCCTGGATAGGGTTTATGATTTCCCTACGCTTAAGGAATAGTTCACCTTCCTGACCGAATTTTCGCTTTTGTAGCTCTCGAACTTGAGCTTCCTTCTGCATAATTTCTTCTTCTCGTTGTGCTCTTACTTCATCACTTAATAGCACTTGTTCTGCTTGATACTTGTTGTAGAGACTTTTGATTTTGTCATACTCATTGGCAATGTCTTGATTCCACTCTGCTGCGATCTTGTCTAACTGCGCTTGCGCTTCAGTATATTCAGGGAGTTCAGTCAGGACAGCATTGATATCAATTACCGCAACCTTTTGCGCGGAGGCAGAAGCGATAATGAATAAGGAGAAAACAAGGCTTGTAAATAGCTTAGTCATGTGTTTCTTTTTTTAGTATTTGTTTGAAATTGTCTCGAAGTATTCCCGAAACCCTTCCGTAGTCATAGACGCAAGGTTCAGGCGATAAATTTATATTCTGGGTGCTTTAACCCCCTTTTAACTTGTATCTAACTATTTATTTGGTAATCACGTAAGTATCTATACCAGATCTCTTTAGTTCTCCTGCCCGTCTACTAGCTTCGGTTCTGTTGGCATATCTGCCTGCAATTACAGTGTAGTATTGGGATAGATCAAACACTACTTTTTCTGCAGAAGTAAAACCTTTACGTTTTAAGTCATTTATCATCTTGTCCGCATTGTCTTCAAGAAGGTAGTTACCAGCTATTACAACATGTGGTGCTCCACTACGAGAACGAGAAGAACTTACAGGAGGAGAAGTGTATGATGTATTATCACTCTCATTGCTAGTATAGGAGCTAGGGCTGCTGTCATCACTATCTGAGCTGTAACTAGCGCTCTCTGATTCATCATCATCTTCAAAGATTTCATCTTCAGAATAGGTATCTGCAAGGGCTTCAGCTCTGGAAGAAAGGTCTTCTTCTATTTCAGCATCAGCTTTTTTCTTACCTCCACAAGCCTGGATTGAGGCACTGATTCCGAAGAAAACAAGAATAACAAGTAAGCCGTACAGTGCAGTAAATGTGGGTTTGTTCATAATCCTGGATTTTAGTGTTTTGTCAGTTCATTACCGACCTATCTAGTTGAGTATCCAATAATATGCCATTCTAAGGCATCAATAGGCTCTTTCGTTCTTTTTTTCCATGTAATTCATAAAAGCGCGGTTCACTACTCCAAATCCACCTGGTGTGGGATAGTTTCCAGAGAAAAACCAATCCCCATTGTTATTTGGACATGCTTCACGCAAATTTTCAACAGTTTGATAGATGATTTTCACGTCACATTTGGCATTCACAGGTTTCAATAATTGACTAATGCGATCAGAAATCTGCTCATATTCATATTCAGCGTACAATTTCTGTACTACATTATGTGTGGTTAGCGTATTGTTGGCCTTCATCTCAATGGCTGCCTGGTAGGCCTCGTCCATGAGATGTAATTTATTCTCCTCTTGGAGGAGACTTACTAATGCTTGGAATGCCACGAACTCCCCCATCTTAGACATATCGATACCATAGCAATCAGGATATCTTATTTGTGGAGCAGAAGAGATAACTATGATACGCTTGGGTTGTAATCTAGATAAGATCTCTATGATGCTATCTCTAAGCGTAGCTCCTCTTACAATTGAATCGTCAAGGACTACAATAGTATCTACTTCATTTTCTATAATGCCATATGTGACATCATACACGTGAGAAATCATTTCTCCTCGCACTGTGTCATCAGCGATAAATGTTCGCAGCTTTTCATCTTTAATGGTCAACTTTTCTACACGAGGACTGATACTGAGGATTTTCTGGATTTCTTCGGAAGAAAGATTCTTTCCTTCACTGATGAGTTTGGTCTTCGTCTGATTGAGATATTGATGCATGCCTTCTACAAATCCATAGAAAGCGACCTCTGCTGTATTAGGTATAAAAGAGAAGACCGTATGCTCATAGTCATATCCTACTTCTTCGAGGACTTGTGGGACAAGTAGTTGTCCCAACATTTTTCGTTCTTTATATATATCGCGATCTGTACCTCTGGAGAAATAGATCCTCTCAAAAGAACATGCACGTCTTTCTAATTGGTCCTTACATGGTGAGATAGAAACTTGACCATTCTTTTTGATGATTAGGGCATGCCCTCTTTCTAATTCATTGATGGTCCCTACTTTGACATTGAAGGCCGTCTGCAATGCTGGGCGCTCGCTAGCCATGGCAACGATTTCATCATCTTGGTAGTAGAAAGCAGGTCGGATACCCGCAGGGTCTCTCATGACAAACGCATCTCCATGACCTACCATGCCAACAATAACATAGCCTCCGTCAAATTTTCGTGATGCTCGTTGTAAGAGCCGTTGAATATCTAAATGCTCAGCAATCAGTTGATTAATCTGATCTATGGAATACCCCTCTGCCTTGAACCAATTGTACAATCTCTCGACTTCATCATCGAGAAAGTGCCCGATTTTTTCAAGTACAGTGACGGTATCAGACCTTTCTTTAGGATACTGTCCTAGAGCAACTAATTCGTCAAATAGCTCTGAGACATTGGTCAAATTGAAATTTCCTGCCAGAACAAGATTCCTGCTGATCCAATTATTCTGTCTTAAGAAAGGATGAACTGTTTCAATTATGTTTTTGCCATGTGTCCCATATCTCAAGTGTCCAAGTAGGACTTCTCCAGTGTAGGGCTTGTTTTGCTTCAGCCAATGAGGATCAGACAATTGTTCACTCGTGCAATCTTCAAAG
>CAZFJO010000132.1:6343-10156 GCA_964518915.1 uncultured Saprospiraceae bacterium | reverse complement strand
AATATATGGCCGATAAAGAATATACATAAGCTATAGAATATCGAGGTAGATACCGATTGCTATGGCATTCTCGAAGTACTTCAATATCTTTATGCCATGAGTGATCGAATTAAGGATATAGAATGTCCCAACTGTGGACACAACTTCGACGTAGAAAATGCACTGGCTGGAAAGTTAGAAGAAAAGTACAAAGAGAGAATAACCCAGGTGACCCAAGACCTGAGGACGCAATTCGATGAGAAACAAAAAGAACTTCAAGCCAAGGAAGCGGCCTTTCAGGAAAAAAAGAAAAAAGAAAACGAACTATTCCAGCAACGTCTAGAAAAAGCTGTAACCCAGAAAGAAGAATCCTTAAAGAAAAACATTGAAGATCAATTTCAATTGAGAATTAAGGCTCAAGACAAGGAACTGGAAGAAAAATCCCAACAGCTACATAAGCTTAAAAACAAGGAAATAGAACTCATCCAGCTGCAGCGAAAAATGGATGATCAAGAAAAAGAAATAGAGCTAAAATATCAGAAGCAACTATCGGATCAGATTAGAACTTCAGAAGAAAAGATACAGAAGCGGATGCAAGAAGGCGTCGAAATGAGAATCCGCGAAAAAGACAAGCAACTAGAAGATCAGCGTAAGCTTATCGAAGAGATGAAGCGCAAGGCTGATCAAGGTTCCATGCAGATGCAAGGAGAAGTTATGGAACTGGCCATCGAAGAAATCTTATCGCGTGCCTTCCCCCATGATGTGATAGAAGAGGTCCCTAAAGGGGTCCGTGGAGCAGACAGTATCCAGACCGTAATCAACCACATGCAGCAAGATTGTGGAAAAATCATCTATGAAAGCAAGCGGACGAAGACCTTCGTCCAGGAATGGATAACGAAATTAAAGCAAGATCAGCGTGATATCGGTGCTCAGATCTCGGTACTTGTCACCCAGACCATGCCGAAGGACATGGAAGGTTTCGGAGAATACGATGGGGTCTGGATATGTAGTTTTTCTGAACTTAGTTCCCTTGTATACGTACTTAGAGAGATCTTAATCCGATCACATGCAGCTAAATCTGCAGAAGAAAATAAAGGGGATAAAATAGAATTGTTGTACGATTACTTAACAAGTCCTGATTTTAAGAATCAAGTAACCTCCATTGTAGATGGATTCACAACCTTAAAGGTTGAGTTAGAAAAAGAAAAAAGAGCCATGAAGACCATCTGGAAACGGCGAGAAAAACAGATAGAAATGGTCGTAGACAACACCATCAATATGTATGGATCTATCAGAGGAATTGCTGGAAACAAGGTTCCTAAAATCGATCAATTAGAATTCCCAGATGATGACTTAGAAGAACTGTCACAGCTTGATTGAGAAAATTTAAAAAAGGTTGTAGTACAACCATTTTAAAAAGGGGTTTTAGGCAAGGTATTAATTCACTTCAACTTCTAAAATCAGTCATTGGTAGAAAATCATAGATTTCGTGCCACTATCTTACTGTTTTAGAAGTTCATTATATTAAAGTGATTTAAAAACCCATTAAATGTTATTTATTCACTTCATTTGTATAGAAATAATTATTCACAATGACGATAGACCTAAAAAAAATATTTGCCAGCGAGCATGACGTAGACCCTAAAATATATAATGCACTGGTGCGGGCACTTAAGGAAGCGCACCAGGAAGGTTTCGATTATCTGAGGTTTAAGCAGTCCGTATCTAATATGATGAACATGGATATGGATGAAACCACCAGTATAAAATCTGCATTTGCGACAGCGAGTACCATGGGCTTAACGAAGACTAAATTGATCTCAAGTACGAAACATTATAAGAATGTATTGTCTAAGGAGAAGCAGTCATTTGCAGAAGCGATGAGGAAGCAACTGGCGGAAAAAGTGGAAGGAAAAAGAACGCAGACGGAGAAGCTCGCTAAGAAAATCGAAGACTACAAGATTAAGATTCAGAAGATGCAAGATGAGATGGCTCTATACCAGCAGAAGATAGACAATGTAGACGAAGAAGTGGCTCAAGCTAAGGCGAAAATTGAAGCAACCAGAGACAAATTTCAGGTTACCTACGATTCTGTAGAAGAAATCCTTCTAGAGGACATGGCGAAAATTGACCGCGTCATCTGATTTTTTCATACTTTTATCATTACACAAGAATTTAAATATTTATGGCAACATCATTTGACAATGCAGATTTTAAGCCCAAGTCGTTCTGGAGCAAACCAGAAGGCAAGGTAGGGACCGTTGTTTTAGTAGGAGGAATAGTAGCACTCGGATGGGTACTATTTACTTTTTCAGCAGCCATTCTTGCACTCTTAAAGACGACAATAGGACTCGTAGCGGGCATAGCTATACTAGGACTGATCGTATACATGGCCATCGATCCTAAGGCGAGAACACTTTTCAGTTATATGTATAAGAGTACCATGAGATGGATAACCGGATTATTCGTAACCATCGATCCGATCGGTATTCTGAAAAACTATGTTGATGACTTACAAGACAACTTAAAGAAAATGTCTAAGCAGATCGGAAGCCTCAAGGGCCAGATGAGAAAGCTTAAAAGCATCGTAGAAGAAAACAATAAAGAAATAGAAAAGAACCTGCTCATCGCTAGAAAGGCGAGAGAACAGAGCAACGATAAAGCCATGATGCTCTCTAGCAGAAAGGCGGCAAGGTTGAAGGAAAGCAATAAAAAATATGGTGCCCTTCATAGTAAGATGTCGGTTCTCTATAAGGTACTCTCTAAAATGTATACCAACTCTGAAATCCTTCTGGAAGACACCAAGGATCAGGTTAAGGTAAAAGAACAGGAAAGAAAAGCAATACGTGCGAGTCATGGTGCTATGAGGTCTGCTATGAGTATCATCAAGGGTGATTCTGATAAGAGGGCAATGTTTGACCAAGCGATGGAAGTTATTGCGGATGACGTTGCTAACAAGGTCGGTGAGATGGAACGTTTCATGGAAATGTCCTCAGACTTTATGAACAGTGTGGATCTTCAGAATGGCGTATTCGAAGAGCAAGGGTTGAAGATGCTAGAAGAATACGAGAAGAAGTCTACCCTACTTTTACTCGGCGGAAAAGAAAATATCGATGACGATATTCTAGAACTTAGGGAGCCAGACACCCAGTACAATACAGGTAGTAGTGATTCTGAGTATGAAGGTCTCTTCGACTAGAAGATTAAACTTATCAAGTTTTTAAAAAGCTCCATTCTTAATCAGAATGGAGCTTTTTTATTTGACAATCCAGTTTTACCCTTCAGATACATACTGTGATATCGAATCACGTTTTTTTCCTTCTGAATCAGGCACTAGCCCTGGTTCACTGCTCCCTCGTATTCATTACTGACTTTCTTCCCTATTCTTAACACACCTTCCACTAGGTCATCGAAGTCGATCTTCCTTGTTCGGTGATTGACGTGAGCCACGCGGATGGCATATCTTCCATGAAGCATCGTATAAGAAGGTGCCCCTACAGCTTCCTCATGCAAGCGCATTAAGATTTCCTTATTGAGGGCGTTGAGTTCCTCCAGGGTTTTTCCTTCCTCTGGAATATATCTAAAACATACAATATTAAGATTCACTTCAGCAAGCAACTCTAGCTCCTTGTGCGCGACAATCTTACTCGCGAGGTATCGGCACTGCTGGATATTATGCTCGATCATCTCCGCATATCGATCTATGCCATGCTCCTTGAGTGACATCCATATTTTCAATGCTTTAAATCCACGGCTAAGTTCCATCCCATAATTCGTGACCGGATCTGGCCCAGCAGCTAGACCTCGTTCATGGGTAAGCAAGTAGGAAGGTTG
>CAZFJO010000132.1:0-6243 GCA_964518915.1 uncultured Saprospiraceae bacterium | reverse complement strand
TTGCACCATTCTATAACTTGCGCTTCTAAGTACATAGCAGCGTGGTCACCGATGGCCGTATTAGGATTTAATCCAGAGGCAAGTAAATCGGCAAGCATTCCCATAGGTGTTCCTGTTCCTTGCACCCACGACCAGAACCTAGGGTGAACATTTCCTTTATTATAAGGAAGTACATACTTTCTAAATTCTTGGTAGATTTCTTCAATATTGCTTCCTTCCTTCGGAAGGCTAGATTTAAAGTGATCTTTCACATGATCTGGAGTTGGTCTCCATATCTTCTCCTCCTTAATCCCCTCTAGATAATCCATCATATCATCGATCATCTGATGTCCCAGCGCTCGGATTGCCGACCAGTCTTGAGGATCAAGTGTTTTATCTTTCATTTCAGTGGTTTTCATATCAACTATTGAAGGAGTAATTTAGGAATATTTACTACAATGCGTAAAATCGCCCTCAATCTAATCTACCATATGAATTTATAAAGACACCTGCACCCAATCTAAAGGTCCAGTAAGCTCAATTTTTTATAAGTCAATTCATATCGATTGACCACTTGCTTATAATTAATCCACCCTGGCGTCGTCTCATATGCATGTATAAAATCAAAGCCCAGCCTCCTGAGGGTTTTATTAGGTCCGATGTTCTGCGAGTAGGGCTCGCATATCAATTTCTTCAATGCTAAATTATTAAAGAATTTCGGGATCGTCTTTTTCAAGAATTGAACTCCCATGCCCTTCATTCTCTTCTGAGGATTCCAGACGTGAAGATGCATGGTAGCATTGTTTCCATATTCAATCTTATTGATATTGGAGTGACCGATCGGTCGACCATTTAATAACCATATTATGTAATAAAATTCTTTCTGTTCATATGGTTTACCGATCCCAGCGCTCAACATATTGATCCACTCTGCTCTATCTGGAAGTTTGCTTTTTAGGGCGCCCATACCATGGAGGTACGCTTCATCTGCGTAGATAAAGTAATCTACCACCAGCGATATATCTTCCTCCGTCATTTCCCGTATGTCAACTTTCATCGATCCTCTTTTTTAGAAAGACTATGGTTCAGAATTTAATTTAATCATCTACTACTTTCTTTGCTTAAGTTGAAAAACATTCCCCTCAGCATCTTCTCCATCGCACAACCAGAAATCATAGTTATCGAAGGTTTTTATTTCCCGCATAGCTGTTCCCATGTTTATCAATTTTTCTCTTAATTGCTTGATATCGGTTTCTATTTCGAAACAAAGCTTGGTGTTCTTTATGCCTTCTGGCTGATCAGCTTCTTCTTTCCTATATTCTTCTCCTATTCTATGTAAGCCTATATTACTTGCACCCGCCTTAAGCAACAACCATTCTGATCCATGTTCTTCTAATATTTCTAATCCTAGGCCATCAATGTATAATGGCTTAAGTGCAGGTATGTTCTGCACAAATAGGATAATGCTATCGAGATTCATAAAATGTCATTTAATAAAAACCACATAATGCACCTCTAATTTCGGAATGTTGTTTCTATTTTTCAAGCATCCCACTCAATACTTGATAATATCTGGTGGCAATAAATTCTGCCCCTTTCTGATTGTAATGTACTTCATCTGCGAGCATATCATCAGAGAATCCAGTATGCATATCTATTGCCACAACAACAGACTTAGAGGAGGTCTTCTTTCTGGCCAATTCCCCTACTCTTTCATGTAAAGCTTGAAAAGCGACGGTCATTCTTTCGTCCATAAAACTCAGTCTAGCTGGTGCAATTTTTTCTATTACAATTTTTACAGCTGGGTTCTTCTCCTGCAGCTGATCTATGATATTGCTATAATTAGAAACGATGTCTTTTACCGAGGTATTCAATCTCAGCACATCGTTGCCTCCAGGTGCACTGACAAGAACAACATCTGGAGTTCCTGCTTTTTCTAGCCAGCTAGGAAGTCCTTCCATAATCTGCCTAGACGTATAACCATTCCTTCCTTCATGATCGTTGTCAAATGTTTCTTTTCCCAGGCGTGGATAAGAAGCCCGATCGAGTTGCGTACCGATTAAATCAAATGTCCAGCCATTTTCCTTAAGCATCTTCCACAGTGGATACCTAAAACTCTCATAACGAGGATGCTTGCCTTCCACTCGCGAAGCCCCGAGTGGCATTATTTTATTGATCGAGTTGCTACTGTGTTTCGGACTTGCGGATTCCTTGCATGAAGAGAGAGAAAGTAAAATGAAAAAGAACGAAATACTTAGAAGCTCTAATTTCAATATCATCTAAAGCGTTTTAATCCATTACCAATGATGTAATTGATAAAACCAACTTACGAAAACTTTCATAGAGAATTCAACTATTATACAATTGTGATTGTATATAATGATCTATTTAATCCCAATCTAAAGGATAATTGGCTTCTGAATATCCGATTACCCATGGATAGTAAGCTGGTGCCTTTACACCATGAAACCAGATCCGCATTTTATTGTTTTCAATGATGGCATCTGGGGCTGTTACTTCACTGTCCCATGTACTGGCTGGACTAATAATCGTCTCAGGGTAGATGTCATAGGAGCCAGTAAAGTCAATGGCTCTAGCTATTCCTATAGAGATGTCAGTAGAAAAAACAATATACCAGAATCCATCATCCGACCTCAATAGGGTCGCTTCGTTTATATCTGGGCTGTAGGTAACTTCAGAAGGAATAATAATGGGCTTAGAAATTTTAGTCCAGCTCAACCCATCCTCAGATGTTGCTCCCATAATTCTTATTCCTGCATTGCTTCCTGTCCAGTCATCGGTAACATTCCATCCCGCGTAGATCATGTAGTATTTATTGTCATGATACACAACTCCTGGACTTGTCATAGCATGTCTATCGTTGCTATCTTCATCACTTACATCTCTCGGAAGAATGGCTTTCTCTACGCTTTCAGGGTGACGTGTGAAATTGATTCCATCTGTAGAAACAGCCAGACCTATTTCATAATTATCTACATGATCGTTGTCTGCCTCCCCTTCTCTATACCCAGCATAATACATTCTGTATGTATTGCCTACTTTAAGCACGTCTATCGTTTCAAGTGTGCTATCCCACTTATCTGATTGACCAGACAGTGCGGCATAATCGTCCGCTCTATTGCCATCGGGGCTCTCCCATGTGTCACCATCATCTAGAGAATAT
This sequence comes from uncultured Saprospiraceae bacterium, assembly GCA_964518915.1. Taxonomy (GTDB): domain Bacteria; phylum Bacteroidota; class Bacteroidia; order Chitinophagales; family Saprospiraceae; genus JABDLO01. The sequence goes on along the minus strand of CAZFJO010000132.1, from coordinate 3,080 downwards.
ACGACACCTATTTTAAAATTCTCCGCAGAATAATACATGAAAAGTGTATCTCCAGATCGGACTATTGATGGGTCTGCGGCTATGTTAAGTTCACTTTCGAAAACTGGATCTGTAAGCCTTTCGAAAAGATTAGACGGGAGCACTTCATCTTCTTTTGTGCAAGCGAGAATAAAGCATAAAGTACTAAGAACGAAAAAGATGGATGGTTTCATAAGCATGGTATTAAAAATTTAAACGTAGTTGTCATTGTTTCATACAATCGAGTGCTCTTTTACCCTAGTCTTACTTGAAAGAATTCATATGAAAATGTAAAGTCCGTGTCATTCTTCCACCCATCATATAACGACGCCTATAGATCATGGCCACATTAATTAATGTACTTACACCCTTATCAACTTAAAGATTTTTCAACCCACAATTGCAATTTAAATTATCTCACCCTATTTTACCTGTCCATCCGTTCTCATCATCCAACTAAAAACAAAACGCGATCCCGATGAAAAAAAATAAAAAAGCCAACTCAGTTAAAAGAAGAGGATTCATAAAGAAAACGGCTATAAGTGCTGCTGGAATTATGATTGTTCCTCGACATGTATTAGGTGGAAAAGGATTTACTGCACCGAGTGATACATTTAATATTGTGGGCATCGGAGCAGGAGGAAAGGGATTAGGTAATTTATCAGAGTGTAGCAAGAGTCCCCATGCTTCTATCATTGCATTCTGTGATGTAGATGATCGCCAAGCAGGAAGAGCTAAGACAGCATGGTCAAAAGCTAAATACTACCATGATTTTCGAAAAATGCTGGACACGCATGAAAAAGACATAGACGGAGTAATCGTTTCTACCCCTGATCATACCCATGCAGTCGCAGCATATGCAGCTATGCAGAGAGGCAAGCATGTGTATGTAGAAAAGCCACTGACACATGACATCTACGAAGCAAGGGTCCTTACTGAGGCCGCAGAAAAATACAAGGTGGTTACTCAGATGGGAAATCAAGGTGGTTCAGGAGAAGGTGTACGTAAGATGAAAGAAATGTATGAATCGGGAATGATAGGCATGGTTCAGAAAGTAGTCTGCTGGACCAATCGGCCCATCTGGCCACAAGCCCTATCGAAACCAGAAGGAAAAATGCCCGTACCTTCCGAACTAAACTGGGATCTATGGCTAGGCACAGCACCTTATAGAGATTACAATAAAGGGTATCACCCATTTGACTGGAGGGGATGGGATGACTACGGCACAGGTGCCCTGGGAGATATGGCTTGTCACATTATGGATCCTGTATTCAGAATATTGCCGATCAAGTATCCCAGTGCCGTAGAATGTAGCATTACAGGAAGTTACACTGGCAATTTCCAAGAAAAAGATTATACCGGTAGTTTTCCAGACTCAAGTAAGATTCATTTTACTTATCCGCGCACGGATGGGCCAGGAGAAATAAAATTGACCTGGATGGATGGTGGCATCAAGCCTGAACGTCCAGAAGGCCTAGGGCCTGATGAAGCGATGGGCAACTGGGACGGCGGTTGCATCTTCTATGGAACCAAGGGCGCACTTATGTGTGATTGCTATGGAGCCAATCCTCGGTTGATTCCGACTGCCCGTATGGAGAACGAAGAAATGCCAGCAGAGACAGAAGTAAGAGTTCCTGAAGGACACTACGTCCAATGGGTAAATGCCGCAATGGCTGGTTACGGCAATGGAGAGACGAGTTCTCCTTTTTCATATGCTGGACCATTTACAGAAAGTATCTTGATGGGCAACTTAGCCATTAAGGCCTACAACCTTAAAAATCCAGAATTAGAAAACGATAATTTCTGGCAAGGCGATGCGCGGTTCATCGGTCGGAAACAATTATTATGGGACGGCAATAATATGAAAATCACCAACCTAGAAGCTGCTAATCAATGGATCCAGCGGGAGTACCGAGGAGAATGGGAATTCGGAATGGTGCAGTAAGCATATGATTGAGTAAGCTTGAAAAATTCAGTTATGCCGACAACCAAGTAGCCGTCACCTTATCAATAAATATTAAAGATGAAGATGGCTCTAATTAGAGCTCTAGAGGAAGAAGAACATGCTAAAGAAACCGTCAGGAGGAGCGAAGACCCATTTCAGATATAGAATTGAAATTGTCAGGGTCTTACTACAATTGACTACATTTAGATTATGGTGCAAGAAAATGGGCTTTACATTATTACCGTACTGTGTCTGTTATTAATTTTATCAGAATGGTTGGTCAGAAAAACTTGGCTGCGACATGCTGGAACTGCGCTTCTCGTCATCATTCTTGGAGCTATAGCTTCTAACCTGAATCTCCTACCATCAACCTCTACTATAGCCGCCCCGGTTCCTGTATATGACATTACCTTTTCATACCTAGCACCGTTGTCTATCTTGTGGTTGCTGCTTAAAGTTAACTTGAGAGATGTCATAAAAGCCGGCTTTCCGATCATCACATTGTTCCTCGTGGGTTCGCTTGCAACTGCTATCGGAGTATGGTCATCTATTCAGATTTATGGCGGCGAGACGCTAGGAGAATTTACGGCTCCTATAGGTGGAATGATTGCTGGAACATATACAGGAGGAAGCATAAATTTTAATGCTGTAGCCCTTCATTATGACATGATGAAAGAAGGCGTTTTATTCGGAGGAACGGTTGTAGTAGACAACATCATTACCACATTATGGATGATTGCAACCATCGTTATACCTACTGCCCTTGCCCCGTTTTGGCCTAAGAAAAAAGCGATTGTATCTGAGGATAAAGAGGACCATCTAGGAATAGAAGAAGATACCGAATCCATCCATCCTTTAGATATGGCTGTATGCATAGGGATCGGAACAGGAAGTCTGTGGTTAAGTGCAGTGCTTGCCGACTGGTCAGCTGATGTTGGTTTTGAGATTCCTAGTATCATCATCCTGACGATTATCGCACTCATCTTAGCTCAGTTTTCATATATCAATCGCCTGCAAGGAAGTCGCATGCTGGGACTGTTTTCTGTATACATTTTTTTATGCGTGATCGGTGCTTATTGTGATATAGGTGCGCTTACGCAAATGGGCGGCATCGGAC
>CAZFJO010000131.1:0-10165 GCA_964518915.1 uncultured Saprospiraceae bacterium | reverse complement strand
TTATTATGCTTACGCAAATGTGTGTGTTCTCATCATAAATCAATCGCTAAACCTATACTTAATTTAATACGATATTAATTCTACATGAGTCGAAATTCCTATAAAGTATGGATGGTGTGGTCACTAATTGTGGCTATAGGGGCGGTAAGTTTTTCATCTTGTGCAAGTCGCAAGCGCAAAGGGGACGTCTCTGGATTTAGTAAATTCTACCACAACTTAAATGCGAAGTACAACGGCTACTTTAACGCCAATGAGATTATGGAAGCCACCATCGATGGCTTAGATGATAATCATGTTGAAAACTACAATGAAATACTTCCAGTATATACGTATGGAGATGCGAGTACCGCTAAAGGAATAGAGGCTGATATGGATATTGCCATAGAAAAGGTCACTACTGTTGCTACCATCCATGAAGTCAGTGACTGGGTTGATGATTGCTACGTTCTTATGGGAACTGCTCAATATCTAAAACAAGATTATGAGTCTGCGGAAGAGACATTTGAATTTTTCGAAAAAGAATTCAACCCTAACGATCCTAGTTCTAGGAATTACAAGAAGAAAAAAAAATCCGCTAAAGACAGGAAGAAAGAAAGAGAAGAAGAAAGAAAAGTAGAACAGAAAAAGAAAGAGGAAGAGAGAAAGGCTAAAGAAAAAGCGCGAGAAGAAGAAAGAAAGAAGAAAGAAGAAGAAAAGAAAGCCAAGGAGAAAGAAAGAGAAAGAATCAAGAAAGAAAGAGAACAGAAAAGAAAAGATAGGCTTAAAAACTCTAAAAAAAGAAGAACGACTAAGCGTAAGACTACGCCGAAAGACTCCACTGCAACGAAGACTACACCGCCTGCGACAACTCAGAAAAACACCAATGTGCCACCTCCAGCACCTAAAGTTGTCACAGTAAGTCAGGAAGAACCTACCCCTTTAAAGAAAGAAGAAAATGTAAAAACTGAAAACACAGCCTACCATGAAGGTACACTGTGGCTTGCTAAGACTTATATAGAAAGAGATAGATATTCTTCAGCAGAATTCCTGTTGAGAAGAATGTGGAACGACCCTACCGTTAAGGACGATGTAAAAAAACTCATTCCAGCTGCACAGGCTCACAATGCCATTGCACAGAAAAACTATGGTGACGCTGTTCCATTCCTAAAACTTGCTGTAGAAGAGGACCCAGATAAAAGAGCTAGAGCTAGATATGCATACATTCTCGCTCAGATAATGGAGATGAATAACGATTTCAGTAATGCTAAGGACAATTATGAGATCGCTAAGAAATTGAGCAATAACTACGAGCTAGAGATCAATGCAGAACTCAACATGATTAAGAATGAACTCTATGCTGGAAGAACGTCTCTTTCAGAAGCTGAATCAGATCTCCTGTCTGCAAGAAAAGAAAACAAGAACGAAGAATATCAAGATCGGATCTCCTATGTACTGGGAGAAATATTCGCTTCAAGAAACGATGAGTCAACTGCTAAAAAATATTTTAAAGAAAGTCTCTCTTATAATCTAGGAAATAGTCCGCTGAAGATGGAAAGTTACTATCGCATAGCGGAGATGGACTATCTGGCTGAAAACTACTTAGACGCTAAGAATTACTACGACAGCACATTATCCATAATGCAGAAGGAAGATGAGCGCTTCCTTGATGTAAAAAATCTTGCGGCGAGCCTGACCGACATAGCTAAGAACATCAATATAGTTATGACAGAAGATTCTCTTCAGAGAATTGCAGCTTTACCCCGAGAGCAGCAGGAAGAATATGCAGCACAGGTTCTTAAGAAACAAGCAGAAAATAAGAAAGCATCCACACTTCCTGAGAATGCTCCAGAATCTAAGGTGAAGGTGAATAAAAGGAGAAGCTTAATAGGGAGCAACTTTTTTGCCTATAACGAGGAGCAAGTCAGAAAAGGAGAAGATTTCTTTAAAGATAGATGGGGTGATAGAAGACTTCAAGACAACTGGAGAAGAGCAGAAGCTATTACAGATTCTCGAGAAGAGAAAGAAGAAGAAAATCAGACAGATGAAATAGAAGCATCTGCCGATGATAAAGAAATTCAGAAAATCATAAACAACCTTCCTAGGTCTAAGGTTAAGAAGGAAGCTTCAGACCAGAAAATTAGGAAAGCCCTATTTGCCCTTGGTGTCTTATATAGAGATCGTCTTGAAAATTTCAGAAAATCTGCTGAGACACTTGAGGAGTTGCAGAGAAGATTCCCAGGCTCCAAGCAAGAAGTAGAAGCCTTGTATTATCTACATCTAGATTATCTAGACCTCAATAATATAGCTAAGGCGAATCAGTTCAAGAATGAGGTTGTCAGTAACTATAGCAATACTAAGTTCGGGAAGGCGCTGGGAGACCCGAATTACTTGAAAGGAATAGAAGAGGAAAAGAAATCTCTGTCTAGATATTACGACAGTGTATTCGAGACATTCGATAATGGAAATTATGAAAAAGCCAAAGACATGATTGCAGAATCTGTCAATCTATACGGCGAAAAACATGATTTAAGGCCTAAGTTTGGTTTACTAGGTGCCATGATTGAAGGAAAGATCAGCGGCGAAGCCGCTTACATCGGTGCACTACAAGATGTCATCACTCGATACCCCAATACGCCTGAGCAGACGAGGGCAAGAGAGATTATGAGATTCCTAAAAGGAGACTCAAGCGCATTCGAAGAAGTGGACATGCGAGAAGTAGATAAAATTTACACAGAAGAAAATGATAAAGTCCACTACATGGCCATTGTAGTCTACGATACCGAAGATGAAATCTTTATGGATTGTCAATCAGATGTATCTAACTATAACCGTAAGAACCATAAAGGGTCTCGACTACAACTCGCGGACTTACACTTGAATAGGCAAGAAAACTCAAGAATTATCCTCGTCAGAAAATTTACCAATAAGGAGAAGGCGATGAAGTACTATGATGATGTCACTAAGAATAAATCTACCTTCATCAAGAATGCCGAAGTCAATTACGAGGTTTATGCCATCTCACAGAGAAATTACAGAAAGATGGTCGGTCAGAATTCTGCTAATTCTTATAGATTGTGGTTCGAGAATCGATATCTGAAAGAAACCGGTAAGAAGGAGAAGGAGTAAGATTTAATTCAACTAAGTTAAACTTATCAGCAGCGTCCCTTTTTCTACTTTATCTCCAGCAGCGACATGAACTTCTGCAATGGTACCATCGACTTGAACCTTGATAAGATTTTCCATCTTCATCGCTTCTAGGGTAAGTAGCGTATCTCCAGCGGAAATCTCATCTCCAGCATTACAAGAAAGCTTCAGAACGAGTCCCGGCATAGGCGCATATATTTCTTTCTCCTGTCCGGCAGATTTAGAAGCATAGCCCATTTCGGAGATGATCTTATCTAGTTCTGTAACAATCTTAGTCTTAAAGGTTATTCCATCTACCTGAAGAGTAGCTGTGTGCTCATCTCTATTTCTTTCTAAGACTACACAGTTATAATTTCTTCCGTTGTGATTGACAATGATGTGGTCTTCATTTTCTTCGACAATGTGAACTGCTTCTGGATCAATCCTATTGACATCATCGTAACCTTCTATCTCTACTCTAGATACTTGCTTTAATGGATCTATCTTACTCATCGTTGTTTCGCTTCTCTGCTTAAGAATATGGCTTCAAAAATAGTAAAGATCAAGTATATCAACATATAGGGGACAATGAATAGCCTGTCTTCTGGTTTTACGACCATATAGTATATCACTATGATGATAAATGAGCAGAAGAGTTTAGCCATCATATTATACATAATCAAGTGGGTATAATAATTAAGATTTTCTGATTTCGATAACTTTTTAGCAAACCGAAACATTACGACAGATAGAATTACAAAGAAAACCAATCCGATAACTCCTAGGCTAGTATAATCAGCAATCGGCAATAGTTGATTAGACCCCAGAATGGCTGCTACACATAGTATAACGACTCCGGTCAGTTGCATATAAAATTGACGATGCTCCATAGAATGGCTAAGATAAGTCTTTTACTACTTTGTACATAAAAACTATGAACACGAGTAAAACAATAAGTATGGTCATATAATCCATCTTATTGCCCATGTAGTCATCCAGTTTTCCTCCTAGGTATGCAGAGATGCCTAGTGTAACGAAAAGTTGTACAGCAAGACCTGAGTACTTAAGGTAAGCACGCTTGTTGTCTTTGCCCGGATTTGATTTCATTTATTTTTTTGCGTAAGCGAGCTGAGGCTCCTTCTCCTTGTTATTATTAACCTTATCTGAAAAAGACTTCAGTTTCTGGCCTCCCATATTACAACTCACGTTGAATACAGCACCTGGTTGTACAAGAAGTTTATTGGTATTGACGTCACCTTCTATCTTAGCAGACTCTCTTACATTGAGTGTTTCAGTTACCTTAAGGTTTCCGTAGAATGAGCCTTCAATAACAGCGTTCTTACAATTGATGTCTCCATCGACCTTTCCTTGTGGTCCTATTATCACCCTTCCCTGGCAATTGAGAGAACCTTTTAATTCTCCATCTATTCTTATGTCACTCTGAGCAGATATGTTTCCTTCGATCTTGGTTCCTTCTACAAGAGAATTTATGGCACCTGATCCTGCAGAAGATGCAGATTGTTTCGCATCAGCTACACTTTGTTTTTCTTCTTTTTTATTACCGAACATCTTGTCTTTATTTAAGGTTATTAAAATGGGAATAGCGTACATACTTAGCTATAACCTAAGCTGTAACAACTCAATGGGATTGACATTACATGGATTGACTGGAAAATTAAACTTTCCTCTTCTGTCTAAAGATAGCATATGATTTCTATAAGCACAAAAATTCCATGCTTAGATAATCAACATTTTTTACACGCTTCCTTTAAAACTTAGGACAGTAGACCCCTCTATTCTCAGGACCACAGATTAGATACGATAACGATAACTCAAATGCACCATTACCTGCACCTCCCTGTCTCAACTCAGATACGTTTAAATCATAAGAGAAACCGATCCCCATCTGGTCGAAATTGAATCTAGTAGAAACAATAATGGCATCAGAAATGATTCCACCTTCTGTTCTAGCACCTACTCTATACCAACCACCTATCTGCCAGGATTGACTAGAATTTCTGTTAGGTCCCAGAGCGAATCTAGCAGACGCTCCTGCGTTGACTTCTCTGTGCTTTCCTTGCATTAAGATGATAAAGTATGGAAGTATAGACATTTTAGGAGCAACTTGAAATTGTCCTCCTGCATGGATGGTCGTTTTAGTAAATAAGGTAGCAGCATCATCTCCTAGGAATGAAACATTAGGTTGGTTAAGGTGTGCCATAGCTGCACCTATGTACCAGTTGTTATATTCATCAAGTACGGAGAACCATAATAATCCTCCAGAGATGTCTGCGTATAGGAAATCGAAATCATTGATGATTTCTCCGGATGAAATCGTAGGATCGAATCCGCTTCCTGTAATCTGATTAGGCCATCTCAAGTCTCCTTGAGCGATTTTTCTCTGAGTAATAGCAGCATCAGCTCCTAATACAAGATAATGAGCAGATTTTCTTCTTCCCCCTAGTTTCTTAGAGTAAGACATTGAAAATCTACCTTGTGTAGTTCCGAATCTAGATTCTCCAGCTACATCACCCCATGCACTTCCTCCTACTCCGAAGTAGTCTGTTCTTCCTACAGGAATTTTTCTATCGTAAGAAGCAGAATAGGTATTGTAGGCATTAGATCCTAGGACAGCGGCCCACTGGTTTCTGTAATTTACAATCGCTCGTGAATTACAATTCATAACACCTGTCATCGCCGGATTTAGATTCAGCGGAGACTGGTAAAACTGAGTGAAATGAATATCCTGTGCATGTGCTTGCGGGGCGGCAATAAATGCTATCAGCAGGATGATAAAATATCGATAGTTAATCATACTCATATATTTTTATACAATCAAAATTTGGTGTCCAATCACCATTTAATCGTAAACAGGTGATACAAAGCTACATATTTTATTGTGTTCCTTGAGTTAGAATTTAATTCTTTCACTCTGAAAATCAGCATTTATCACATAGATGACCTTATTTCTTCCACAAAGCACCGTATTCATTGACAAGAACATCGTCATAATGGTCTGCAGCGAGGAATAATCTCTTGAATAATTCCGTTGCTGTATGTGCATTTAAGTATTGGTCATAAATGAGAATAGACAGAATCACATCTTGGTTCCTAACCGTAAAGGTTAAGGACTGATTACTGTAGTTTTCCTTTAATAAGAACTCATAAAGTGGCTTTAAATTATGTTTCGGTAATAAACATAGATAAGCATCCGCGATTATTAACCCTGTTTTTTCATGATAGGAGATAGAAATCACAGCACTTCCTTGCCTTACTTCCCAGTTATTAGGGCCTCTTCTAGATAATTCCACATGGTGCCCCAGGGCCAGCAGCATCTCTTCGATGGTCTTATTTATCCCCAGTGGTTCATATGGGCGTAGATCCTTGATCATTTTCATTTTAGACCCACAATTGTGGCAATACTTACTCTTCTGGTCTTTTTCGAATACTATGTTCAAGCAAGAATTACATCGTACAGCAGGAAGGTTGTCTTCCTTTCTGTATTCTTTAAATGTGTCGAGTAAGTAATCTAGTGGTAGAGAAAATCCTATGCTGTTTCCATCTCTGATGATAAACGTATTGATCCCTACTAAATCACCCGACTTACTGATCAGTGGTCCACCACTATTCCCCGGATTAAGTGCTGCATCGTGTTGGATAAAATGAACATCGTTTTCCTTATGGAGGAGATTAGAAATAATGCCTTGAGTAGCCCCGAATTTCAAGCCATAAGGATGACCTATGGCAATTACAGAATCTCCTTCAGAAATATCTGCTGGTGCTTCCATGGCGATGCCTTTCATAGCATGACCCTGTGGGGAAGAAAGAAAAGCTAAATCATATTTCGGATCTAAGTAGAGCACGTCTACCAGCTGCTTAGAGAATGTTTCTCCATCGATAACGACCTGCTTGTTATCACGTACGACGTGTTCATTGGTTACGATCAGATCGTACTGGGATACATAAAACCCTGTTCCGGTACTATAGGGCGTAGCGATCTGAATCACGGCCTGTCGATATCCTTCTATGATTTCGCTGATTTCCACTATTTCTTGATTCTATTAAGCTTAATATTGTACAACATCTGCATATAGCTTCTCGCAAAATGGCAGTCGTCTATAAAGGATAATGCTCTGGTATCTATTCTAAATCGTGCATACTGATCGGCGTACCGCTTTTCTATGCTTTTTATTTCTCGTAGGATCCTTTTTTTCTGAAGTCCACTACCCGTTACATAAAAAACATTATTAAAGCCAAGTGCTGTGAAGTAATCTGAGGAGAATATCTTGTAATACAACAGAAGCAAGGCTCTTACTGGTGAAGGTAAAGCATAACTGTACAAGCAATAGCCTACAATATACCCTGGAACAGCCATAGCATATATCTCGTAATTGTTGTCTTGGTACCAGTCCATGTTTTCTAAATCAGACTGGATCATCGATCTCAGACGTTCTATTCCTGAGGGCTGTGTTATCCCGAATGTAGACAACACCTCGTATATCTCTTCCTGAAATTCTTGTGGCGTAATCTCTAAAATTTCTAGCAATTCGTTCCGCATCAACTCGTTCTTACGATGGGCACTGATGGTCGAATCCTTAAAAAAGATGTTGTGAATCTGCTCGATATTCTCCATTGTTACTCCTTCTGGCTTTATCAGAAAGTCTAGTCTATATACCAAACTTAAAATCAGGTAAGAAGCAGCACCAGGATAGTGAGAAAGATTGAGTCTTCCATTCTTTATTACAGCCAGAACATCATTTATTGACTTCTTGAGGAAGTTAAATTTTATTTCTTTCTCTTGCAGTGAGATGTCTCTGATGTGTCCAGTATTAACCCGCTTAAGTACATCGAATTCTGATATCATAACATCATCCTGACGGTCTGCATTCGTCCCTAATTCCTTAAGCGCGTAGTAAAGTTTATAAGGAGAGGCATCAAGAGCGTGTGTATCGAAAACCATGGTAATACAATTCTCGTCATCGAGGGCATATCTGCTGTATTTTAAATGAAAATTTTTCTCAATCAATCCTCTCAGAAATCCGATGTCTAACTCGGAGTATTCCGCAATTTTAACTTCAGCATACAGTCTATCCGATGTTGCGAAGCCAGTCATTTTCTTAGATCCTTGGAACAAGGTAAAGCGTATTTTATCCCCTTCCTTCCGATAGGACACATTAGATATAGAATCATCCTTGAGATACCTCAGAAAATGCTCAAATGAAGGCAAGTAATTGCCCGCCTCATACTCGGCAATCGCCTTGTCCCAATAATCATACTGAATATCTTCCTTATACGAATCTGAAAACCTGCCGAACTTAATCTTAGGGTCTTCTATAGGCTTCTTAAATAAGGATGAAAATATACTCATAGATTAAAAGTAACCGTTGTAGCCGAAAAAAGTAAAATTAAATTCGTTCATTAGACGAATAATAACAAAGCAATAGATTCCTTGAAGTTAAGAACTGAAATAAAACTAACCAATGCTTACCCTACAATATCCTATAAAGACAACATCTTACTCGTAGGATCTTGCTTCAGCGATAACATAGGGAAGTACTTGGATGAAAGAAAACTGCCTTCTACCCACAATCCACTAGGTATTGTGTATAATCCGATCAGTATTTTCAAGCACATGTCTTTCTACGCGAGGAATCCAGAGGACATAGATTCAGATGATTTATGGGCTCACAATGGTGTATATAGTCATAGAGACTTTCACTCAAGCAACAATCGACTGTCTGCTGAGCAATTCCTTATCGATATACGTACACAGTTAATCGCATGGAAGGAAATGATATCCGGTTGCAATCTCATGTTTATCACACTCGGTACAGCGTGGGTGTATAGGGATCTAAAAGACAAAGTGATCGTCGGAAACTGCCATAAAAAACCGAATAAAGACTTCAAGAAAGAATTGCTAAAAATTGAAGACATCGTTCTCTCATGGGGCATGGTTTATGATTTTCTGATGAATATAAATCCTAAAATGGACATTGTATTTACGGTAAGTCCAGTAAAACACATTAAAAATGGACTCGTCGATGACAGTAGAAGTAAGTCTATATTAATTGAATCTTGCCACCAACTCACAGAAAAATCTCAGAACACACACTATTTTCCATCGTACGAGATATTAAAAGACGATCTGAGGGATTACAGGTTTTATGATGAAGACCTTATACATCCTAGCAAGGTGGCCATTGACTACATATGGGACCAGTTTAAATCAGCCTTTCTCAGTCCACAGACAGCATCATTATCGGATAGAATCCATAGCATTACGCGTGCTAAGCAGCACAATCCTTTTAACCCAGAACACAGCAATCACAGAGATTTCTGCAAGAATCAACTTGCGACCATAAGGGAAATAACGAATTCATTCCCTACCCTGAATTTTTCAGAAGAAGTTAAATACTTCAACTCTTTCATCTAACTCTCTTGATAAAATCAACTCAAGACGCTTATCTGGCTATCGCAGTTGCTCTTTTTTCTCGGATAACCGTAACCTTAACTTGGCCTGGATACTGCATCTCGTCTTGGATCTTCTGAGATATCATAAATGCCAGATCATCAGCATACTGATCGGTAACTTTTTCTGACTCTACAATAACTCTGAGTTCTCTACCTGCTTGAATCGCATATGCTTTCTGCACACCATCGTAACCCATCGCAAGTTCTTCTAGTTCACCGATACGCTTCAAGTAACTTTCTAGAATCTCTCTTCTCGCTCCAGGTCTCGCTCCAGATATAGCATCACATGCCTGAACTATCGGAGAGATGATGTTATTCATCTCTAGTTCATCGTGATGGGCCCCTACTGCGTTAAGCACAACTGGGTGTTCTTTATGTTTTTCACACATCTGCATTCCGAGCAGAGCGTGTGACAATTCTGATTCTTCTTCAGATACTTTTCCTATATCATGAAGTAGTCCAGCTCTCTTGGCCATTTTAACTTGCTTGTTGCTCATGCCTAATTCGGCAGCCATAGTTGCGCACAAGTGTGCTGTTTCTATGGAGTGCTTCAGTAAGTTCTGTCCATAAGAGGAACGGAATCTCATTCTAC
>CAZFJO010000130.1:0-10223 GCA_964518915.1 uncultured Saprospiraceae bacterium | reverse complement strand
CCTAGGTCGAAATTTTCTATTTTACCGTACCCTTGCCCACCAAAAACATCTGTAAGTATGAATACGCCATCGTCATTCTCGTCCTTAATTGCCTCAATAGGTGTAATATTAGCTAAACCTACAACACCACTTGTCATTCTAGGAACGACCCATATATTGAGGTATCTACTGGGATCCCACTGAGTTCTGCTTTTTACATTTTTTCTTAAAGTCGTGTTTTGATCTAGATTGACGCGGAATACATCTCGGTTGTATAGTCTGCTTATTCCATCCGTGGCTCGACCATCAGGATCTACGGATGCCAGTTCAAACTGTATCCCAGTGTTAACAGCAGAGAACATATCAGGGGTTAAAGAAGCATCAGAATTGGTCCTCCCGAAATCGTCATTTAATACTTGCAGTTGAGAAAGTATGTGTTCCTCAGATATATTGAATCCTGTCCCTACTTCTTCATTTCGGTCATGTAATACAATGATGTGGACAGGAATGGTAATGATACACTCGTCATTCCAGGTGTTTTCTACCGACCTTATTTTACTAAGTAGGTCTCTTTCATGACGTACAATGTCATCATAGTCCCATCCATGATAAGGAGAATGCTCCGAATCTAAATGACTTGGGCATTTGTGCACATCCTGACCATAGAGGTTAGCGGACAGACAGATACATAGGATATAAAGTAAGTTCTTCAATTCTTGTCTTCAATATCTAACTTAGAGCAAAGATATAAATATGAAAACATATATAATGATTTCACATCTGAATCTGATGCTCAGCATTCAATTTTAATTGGGTGCCGACATTTATCGACTTCCAATATTACATTTTCACTAAAATCCAGGAATAGCTTCTCATGCTATTTTTATGGGAGGGCAAAAGTTTTACTCGTTCTGTAACCAATCAAAATTGCCACCATACAGCAATGCAAATATAAAACCTATTATTAAAGGTATTATTATAGTTATCCCTAAGAATTTAAAATATAACCTCGGAACTCTAGACTTTTCTATTATTTCTGCAATTAAGGATACAATTAGAATCGCACCACAGATCGGGATTATAATTACAGAGATAAGGGTGGCAAGATATTCGCTGCTTAACCATAGAAGCATAAATAATATAATTTCAATTATGGCAAGTTCAATGAGGCCGAAAGATCGCTTGGTTTCCAATAATTATTAGTTAAAATGATTACATAATTGTTATAAAGGTACAACTATCGAAACTATGTATGGTCTACTTGAGGTTATGAAGTTGTATCTCATAATCGCAATTCTCGGACGATTCGATGCGTTAGTGATGATAACGAAAAATATTGAACATAATGAAACATACTTTTCTTCTTCTTATACTTTTCGCTTCAAGTCAATTTACGACAGCAATTGCCCAGACAGGCGATTCTATAGAAGAAGCAGAAAAACGGTATAACTCTAATATTAGAAAATCTAAAATTGATGGCATTTACATCCCAGAGAATATAGGAGATGCCATACAGGAAATAATAAGACTATCTCCGCCAGAATCAATTGAGAAATATAAATCTGTTAATGAAGATTTCGTCGTTAAGAGATTGCATTTTGGTCTAGGGAAGTGGCTAGCAGAGAACTGGAATTTTTATGAAGGAAGCCGGTATAGCCATTACTTGCGACTGAAAGGCGTAACCTATCCGGATGATATGATAGATTTTACCCTTCGGTCTCTTCATAGACATCTGAACAATGTACCTTTAGAAATAGAAGAAAGAGCGCAGATGATACGGCAGAAACGGAGGAAAGCACTTGAAGATAGAAGAGGTTCTGGAACTGTAATCGACTCTATGGAAATCAAGCACGATAAGCCCCTCGTAAAGAAGCAATAATAAACGATCAGATCAATCTACAGATCCGATCAAGGCTCTTCGTTTTTCTTCTTGTTAAAACATATTTATAAATAGTCTATTATAAATTCATCTTTAGAAAATCTTCCTATACTTATTAAATTGTAGTAAGATTGCAGTCTTTTTTAACGATTACCTTATCTGAATGAGCAAGAATTTGTTGATAGTTGAGTCTCCTGCCAAGGCTAAGACCATAGAAAAATATTTAGGAGAGAAGTTTCAAGTTAAGTCGAGCTTCGGGCACATAAGAGACCTAGCCAAAGGAGATAAAGGCGTTGATATCGAGAATGATTTCAAGCCGAGTTACGCTGTCTCTCCAGAGAAGACGAAAGTCGTTAAAGATTTAAAGGATGCTGCTAAGAGAGCAACAGAAGTCTGGTTAGCAACGGATGAAGACCGAGAAGGAGAAGCCATTTCATGGCACTTATGTGAAGTGTTAGGCTTAGATGAAAATGTAACCAAGCGTATTGTCTTTAGAGAAATTACCAAACCTGCCATCCTTAAAGCAGTAGAGAATCCTCGACTCGTAGATAAGAATCTAGTCGACGCTCAACAAGCAAGAAGGATACTAGATAGACTTGTGGGATTCGAGTTGTCTGGAACATTGTGGAGAAAAATCAGAGGTAAGTTATCTGCCGGAAGGGTTCAATCCGTTGCAGTTAAGTTGATTGTGGAACGAGAGCGAGATATACAAGGATTCGAGGCAACACCGTTTTTTAAAGTATCTGCTTTTTTTCAAGTTAAGAATACAGCCGGACAGATGGTGTCCCTCAAGGCTGAATTGAGTGATAAGTATGATTCTAAAGAAGATGCACAGGCTTTTCTTGAAAAATGTAAAGGGTCTGATTATACCATAAAAGATATTGTAAAGAAGCCTAGCAAGAGAAATCCTGCTGCACCATTTATCACTTCTACCTTACAACAAGAAGCAAGTAGGAAATTATACTTTTCGGTTAAACGTACGATGCAGATTGCTCAGAAACTATACGAGCAAGGGCATATAACGTATATGAGGACGGACTCAACCTCTCTAAGTGCAACTTCTGTTGCAGCTATATCAGAGGCAATTACAAGTGAGTATGGAGAACGATATCTTCATGTAAGAAAGTTTAAATCTAAGTCATCTAACGCACAAGAAGCTCATGAAGCCATCAGGCCCACTTATGTGGATAGAAGAGAAGTTTCTGGAGACAGAGACCAGCAGAGGTTGTATGATTTAATATGGAAGAGAACAGTTGCCTCTCAGATGGCACAAGCTGAAATAGAAAAAACAACAGCACAGATTTCTATATCTAATGTACCTGACGCCAACTTGAGTGCTAAAGGAGAAGTACTTACTTTCGATGGTTTTCTGAAATTGTACATGGAATCTACAGATGAAGATGACGATAAGGAAAGCCATGGCATGCTTCCGCCATTGACGATAGGGCAACAGTTAGATCTATCTGAGATCGTGAGTACAGAAAGATATACCCGGCCTCCTTCAAGATATACTGAAGCTGCGCTGGTTAAAAAACTAGAAGAACTAGGAATAGGAAGACCTTCTACTTATGCCCCTACAATCTCTAAAATCATGGAGAAAGAGAGAGGGTATGTTGTCAAGGAAAGTCGGGAAGGTAAAGAAAGAAAGTACAGGATTCTGACTCTAAAAGATGAAGTCATCACGGAGGTAGAAACTTCAGAGATCACAGGCTCGACTTCTAATCGATTGTACGCAACCGATATGGGAATGGTCGTGACTGATTTTCTGAATCAACACTTTGAAGACGTAATGGATTACAGCTTTACAGCTGGTGTTGAAAATAAGCTAGATAAGATTGCAGGCGGGAAAGAAAACTGGGTGGAAACCTTGAAAGCATTTTACTTTCCATTCCACGAATCAGTAGAAGAGACCATAGAAAAAGCGGAGCGGGCCAAAGGTACAAGAGAACTTGGAACCGACCCTGAATCTGGAAATACTGTCCTGGTTCAGATGACTAGATATGGTCCTGCTGCTCAGATAGGAACCGTAGAAGAAGTAGGGGAGGAAGGAAAGCCTAGATTTGCAAGTCTTAGACCTGGGCAGTCTATGGAGACGATTACTTATGAAGAAGTGATGGATCTCTTTAAGCTTCCGAGAACACTCGGAGAATATAAAACATGGGAGATAACGGTCAATAACGGTAGGTATGGGCCATATGTTAAGTATGGAGAAAAATACGCTACTATTCCTAAGGGAGAAGATCCACTCTCTATGAGTTTAGAAAGAGCGAAAGAGATTGTAGATGCTAAAGAATTAGAAGATGCACCCGTAGGAACTTATCAAGGTGTCCCGATTACTAAGGGTAAAGGGAGATTCGGACCCTACTTAAAGTGGAACAAGTTCTTCATCAATGTTTCTAAAAAATATGACTTCGATAACTTGACTAAGGAAGAGATGGATGAGCTGGTCGCTGCCAAAATCGAAAAAGAAGCGAACCGATATATCCAGAGATGGGAGAAAGAACAGATAGCGATTGAGAACGGTAGATGGGGCCCATTCTTCAGAGTGAAGAAGAAATCCATCAAGATCCCTAAGATCGACGGTGAGAAAATGGAAGCTGAAAAATTGAAAGAACTATCCCTAGAACAGGTGATAGAAATGATCAATGAAGTAGCTCCGGGCACCATCAAGGTAAAGAAGAAAAAAGCACCTGCTAAGAAGAAGGATAAGTAAGTATAATTTCAGCTGCTTTCTGGGAGGCACCAGCGTTGCCTAAAATAATTCTCAAGTCTCTGTAATCGGCCTGCATTTTACTGGCGTTAGAACTGAGATTTTTCAACTCGTTTACGATGTTTTCTACTGTGCAATCTTCTTGAATTAACTCCTTAACTGCTGGACGATCCAGAATGAGGTTTACCAGTGAGATGTACTTCAGCTTCACAAGTTTTTTAGCTATTCTATAAGAAATATTATTCCCACGGTATACGACAACTTGAGGGACGCCCAGAAGAGCTGTTTCTAAGGTTGCTGTTCCAGAGGCAACAATGGCCGTATCTGATGAAGAAAGCAATTCATACGTGTTTCCGTACTTGATTTCTATAGGAATCTCTGTTACATGTTGAGTGAGCGATTCGTATACTTTTCTGTCAATATGGTTCACTCCAGCGATACTTATTTTATCGGGTTTTATCTCAAGAGCTGCAGCAATCATATCTGGAAGAAGCTTGCCTATTTCTTGCTCTCGGCTGCCCGGGAGAAGGCATATTTTACCTAGCGTGGACCGTGGACTTTCCATATGATGTTCTGGAATCTCATCGAGTAGAGGATGCCCTACATAATGGACGTCGATGCCATACTTCTTGTAGAAGTCTTTCTCAAATGGCAGGATGCATATTATCTCCTTAGCGAACTTGTTTAACTTATGTACCCTAGCTGCTTTCCATGCCCATACTTGCGGCGATATATAGTAGTGAACGTCTATGCCTCGAGCATGTAACCAACTTGCCATACGTAGATTGAATCCAGGATAGTCGATAAGGATGACCGCATCTGGTTGCCACGCGAGGATGTCATTTTTAGCTTGTTTTAAAAAACCTAAGATACTCGGTAGATGCTTGATCACTTCTACGAAACCCATGAATGCCGTCTCTCGATAATGCTTAATCAAGTGCATGCCTGCAGCCTCCATTTTTTCTCCTCCCCAACCTCGAAACTGAGCCCCAGGTTGCATGGATGTCATGGCCTTTATTAAGTTACTCCCATGAAGGTCTCCAGAAGCTTCACCAGCTATAAGATAATATTTGGTTTTAGAAGAGGACGGCATAATATCTGTATATCCAAAAGCCTACATAGATCAGTGTAGGAAATATTATCCCCCTCATTGTATTGTCCCATTTTCTTTTTCGAGATAAGTTAAATGGAATCAGGTTACAGCATAGTGCAATCAAGGTAATGGTTCGTTCTCTGCTGCTATAGGCCATTATTTTTACTTCATCCATGAGACCCATATTCTGAAGTTGCAAGAAGATGAAGTCTATCAGTAAATAACCTACGACAGGAACAATTGCTCCTAGTGCCAGTCCGATAACTATTGAGTCTTTATTGTCCATAACTATATCTGCTCAAGGTACTTAAATTGATCAATAGATGGGTAGTGAGTAAGGTCATGATGCGAAGGCACGATAGATATGTATCCCTCTTTTAATGCTGCAATGTCGTGGTCTGATCCTTGATCGTTGTTATGAAACCTTCCACTTAACCAATAGTATTTTTCACCCTTAGGATCAGTCCCTTGTTGAAATTCTTCAATCCATGTCCCATCGCATTGTCGACATACTTTCATGCCTTTTATTTCCCCTTTAGGAATATTGACATTGATCAATTGAGAATCAGGAAATGCACGGTCCAGGGCAGACTTGATAAGCTTGTCTACATAGGGAAGACAATGAGAATAATCTGTATCATAAGAAAAGTCCATACAAGAAAGCCCTATGGAATCAATCCCTTCTATACTCGCTTCCATGGCTGCAGACATAGTTCCAGAATAGATGATGTTGATACTCGCATTAGAACCATGGTTTATGCCAGACAAGCATAGATTTATTTTGCGACCCTTCAAGACAACATGCTTAGCCAGTTTTACACAATCCACAGGGGTCCCACTGCACGTGTAAGCTTCTATGCCTTCGAAGATAGTGGACTTCCTCAACTTGATTGGGTGTTCAAGAGTGATTGCATGGCCTTGGCCTGACTGTGGACTGTCTGGAGCACAGACGATTACTTCACCGTATTTTGATGCGATTGAAACAAGTGTCGCAATGCCAGGTGAGGTGATGCCATCGTCATTGGTGACAAGAATGATTGGTTTTTCCATTTATATGTTTTATGCTTGCGCAAATATATATCCATTATACATGATAGCCTATGTCTGTGCAAGGAAACGCTTTAAAATTAAACGAAGTTGAAGTAAACATTGCTTAGGTACTGCTGTTAAATGATGGTATTTTATCTTGCAAAAAGATTATAATAGAAGGAATGAAGAAGACCGGTGTTTTAGCTGTTAATCTAGGGACCCCAGATGCACCTACAAGAGGAGCTGTATATAGATACCTTAAGCAGTTTCTCTTAGACCCGAGGGTGATTGATTACTCATGGCTGCCTAGAAATTTACTCGTAAGAGGAATCATTGCTCCGTTTCGATCTGGGAGCAGTGCGAAATTGTATCAGCATCTATGGACTCCAGAAGGGAGCCCGATTAAATTCTATGGTGAGAGATTGGTAGATGGAATAAGAGCAATAAATAATGACGAATACACGATAGAATTGGCCATGAGGTATCAGAATCCTTCGCTAGAATCTGCCCTCGAAAAACTGTTGGAAGCTCAAGTGGATCGCATAGTAGTTTTTCCTTTGTTTCCTCAGTATGCTTCTGCTACAACGGGAAGTATCCATGACGAGGTTATGAGACTTTTGCGTAAGCAGCAGACAATACCTGAAGTTGCTATGATAAATTCTTATCCTACACTACCCGGTATGATTAACACTTTTTCTGAGAATGCTAAAAAATACAACCTTGCAGATTATGACCATGTTCTGTTTAGCTATCATGGCTTGCCACAGAGGCAGCTTAAGAAAGGCGATAGGACAGGACAGCACTGCCTAAAGGTTGAAGATTGTTGCAATGTCTTATGTTCTTCTAATAAGATGTGCTATTCTTCACAATGCCACCAGACTTCTCATGCCATTGCTGAGAAATTAGGCATTGAGAATTACACAGTATGTTTCCAATCTCGTCTTGGTCCCGAGGCTTGGGCACAACCTTATACCAGTGCTGTGATAGAAGAAAATTTAGAAAAGGGTAATAAAAACTTACTCGTTTTTTCACCTGCATTCGTCGCTGACTGCTTAGAGACAACGATAGAAATAGGATATGAATATAAAGAGGAGTTTCAAGAAAAAGGTGGTGAGAAATTAGACCTTGTAGAAAGCCTCAATGATCATCCAGAATGGATTAAAACAGCCCACGAGTTGATTTCTTCCTATTGCTAGAGCGTTGCAATTAAATCTAGATTGCCTTTCACCATCTGGTCAAGTTTAACATGCACTTTACTGTCTACAGGAAGGTAGAGATCTACCCTTGAACCGAATTTTATAAAACCCATTTCTTCTCCTTTCGTAACTTCATGGTCCTTATCGATGTACCAGACAATTCTTCTTGCCAGGGCACCTGCTACTTGGCGCATGAGTATTTTTTTTCCTTTACAATTATAGACGGTAGTTGTTCTTTCATTCTCGGTTGATGCCTTAGGGTTCCAGGCTGCTAGGTACTTTCCAGGATGATACTTAAAGTAATCAATCACTCCTGTTACAGGGTTCCTATTTACATGTACATTAAGCGGAGACATAAAGATAGAAACCATTAATTTTTCTTCTTTAAAATATTCTGCTTCGTATGTTTTCTCTATCACAACTACTTTACCATCTGCTGGAGCTGTCAAGTCATTTTCTTGAGAAGCAATAAGGGTGCGATGAGGCACACGGAAAAAACTTAAAAGAAAAATATATAGCGCTATGAATACAAGGAGGACAATAAGAAACAATCCAGGTACATATAGATAGACCAGTCCTGACACAAGAGCCATGAAAATGAAACTGGCAATAAGCGTTGTTTTTCCTTCTTTATGTATGCGCATATCTAATTATCAAGCGTTAAAAACTTACCCATAGAATTACATAGGGTATTACCATCACAAAACTATCAAATCTATCCCATGCTCCTCCATGTCCAGGCAAGATATTTCCAGAATCTTTGACATCGTATTTTCTTTTTACGGCAGATTGAATCAAGTCACCGACAGAACCGACCATCCAGATCATAATTGAAAATGAAATCCACCACAATAATGTCCTTGAGTCCATATAAAAATAGATCGCTGCTCCTGCTAGACTACACAATACTCCTGCACTTAAAAATCCCTCTATGGTTTTATTAGGAGAAACCCTAGGCATCAATTTGTTTTTACCCAGTAGATTACCACCTAGATAAGCACCCGTGTCAGATATCCATATCAATAAGATGGTAAAGAGAAGCAGCATACTCCCATCGTCACTATTCCATATATAGTTACTCATGGTTATTACCGGCAACAATAAATAGAGCAATAATATAGGAAGGCTGAAACGGTCGTGGGGGAAGCCTGCTTTTTTGTCGAATAGGAAATGTATTAAAACTACATGGGCTAGGAAAGGAATAAAAGGTAAGTAAAATGGTAGGTCAGGCCAGTTGTAATAGAAAAATATTCCGAAACAAAGTAGAAACAATCCAGCGATAAGCGGCATCCTATTTTTCCCAGTAGAAACTTTATCATATTCTATGGCACAACCCATACCTACTAGACCCATCAATAATATTCCCGTTGTAGGGTTGATGAGAACAAGCGAAAGCACAATTGCTCCAAAAAAAATCGCAGTTATGCTTCTTTTACGTAGTCCTTTTATGGCCATCTAAGATAGGTGTCAGCTGTTAAGTTGGTTTTTTCATCAATCGTTTATTCAAGGAATGGACGATTAATGCACACAATATAGAAGATAATATTAAACTCGCCATAGGGACCATCTCCGTTTCAGCGGGACTGGAGTCGAGTGAGTCTTCTGGGGCCGTCATCTGGAGAGAGACCAGAAGTGCGTTATTGAAAAAATGAACCACAATAGGAATCCACAGATTTCTTGTCCAGTAAAATAGGTAACCTAGTATCAGTCCGATAATTAATTTAGGCATGAATGATACAACTTGCATATGGAAGAGACTGAATACTACAGAAGTGATGATGATAGACAGATGTGGCTTTCTGGTTTTTAATTCTATCTCACGCTGGATTATACCTCTAAATAAAAGTTCTTCTCCGATTGCAGGCAGTACCGCCATTACAATTATAGTGAGGATGAAATCTAGAGGTCCTGTTGAGTTTAATATTGACTTTATCTGATCGAGGGCCATCTCATCGACAGTGGTCAGCCATTCTGGGAATGATATCATCGCATTAAGCTGAGTGGCATAAGCAATAAGCGGGTAGCTGAAAAACAGCCACGATACACTAAGTAATGCTATGACCCAATCATCTACTTTCTTTACCAACAAGAATTTCCCCCTTTTCTGGTACACGATGAATAAAAACAATAGAGAAGGAATAAGGAATGAGACCAGATGGACAAAACCGTTTAATGTTTTAAATCCATAATGACCTAGCCACTGTATCAAGTCTTCTTGCGAGCTATCTTCTGTGAGGCCATACATACTAGCCAGTCCAGCAAGAATTAGGTTGATGCCTATCATTGCGGCAACTACAAGCACAGTTATCAATAGCATCCGTTGCAGGAAGCTATATC
>CAZFJO010000129.1:0-10307 GCA_964518915.1 uncultured Saprospiraceae bacterium | reverse complement strand
CCTATAGATGAATTACCTCTCCATAGGCAGCAGCAGTAGCTTCCATCACCGCCTCACTCATAGTCGGATGTGGATGTATGGCTTTCAAGATTTCATGGCCTGTAGTCTCTAATGCTCTTGCAGCAACAATTTCTGCAATCATCTCTGTTACATTGTAACCTATCATATGTGCTCCTAGGAGCTCTCCATACTTAGCATCATAGATAACCTTGACGAAACCTTCTTTGGCACCTGAGGCGCTTGCTTTCCCACTGGCTGAAAATGGAAACTTTCCTACCTTAATATCATGACCCGCTTCCTTGGCAGCTGCTTCTGTCATTCCGACGCTGGCTACTTCTGGGCTGCAATAGGTGCAACCTGGAATATTGCTATAATCTATAGGCTGAGGATCGTGTCCCTTGATTTTTTCTACACAGACAATGCCTTCAGCAGAAGCCATATGAGCAAGAGCTGGTCCAGGAATTACATCTCCTATGGCATATATGCCAGGAACATTGGTGCGATAAAACTCGTCCACCTGGATAAGACCTCTTTCTGTCTTGATACCTAGTATTTCTAATCCTACGTTTTCCGTATTAGGCGTCACTCCCGCGGCAGATAGAACAATGTCACAGTCGATGACGGACGCTTCCCCTGATTTATTGTTCTTAACCTTAACCTTGCAGCCTTTTCCCTTAGTAATTACTTCGGTCACAGCAGAATCAGCCATAACTTGGATACCACTTTTCTTAAAGACCTTCGTCAGTTCCTTACTTACATCAGAATCCTCCCTCGGTAACAACCCTTGTTTCATATACTCAACAACGATGACCTCTGTACCGATAGCATTATAGAAATAGGCAAATTCTACTCCGATGGCTCCAGCTCCGACCACAACCATCTTCTTAGGTTGCTTAGATAGACTCATCGCTTCTCTATATCCTATGATCTTTTCTCCATCTATCGGAAGTGAAGGAAGTTGCTTAGCCCTTCCGCCTGTTGCGACAATTATATGATCCGCGCTGTATTCTGATTTTTTACCGTCAGCAGCTGTAACAACAACTTTTTTACCTCTGGCAAGTTTTCCTTCCCCTTCAATCACGTTGATCTTATTTTTCTTCATAAGGAAGTTGACTCCCTTACTCATCCCATCTGCAACGCCTCTAGACCTATTGATCATGCCAGAAAAATCAGCCTTCGGCTTACCTACCTTGATACCGTAATCCTCAGCGTGGTTGACATACTCAAAAACCTGAGCACTTTTCAATAAAGCTTTAGTAGGAATGCATCCCCAGTTCAGACATATGCCACCTAGGTTTTCTTTTTCTACAACAGCTACATTCATTCCTAACTGGCTTGCTCTAATCGCTGCAACATATCCACCAGGCCCGGTTCCTATAACAATAAGATCAAAATTCATTACTATGGTTTTATAGATTTTAAATGAGACCGCAAATATACTTCATATTATACCATAAAACATGTGTTTTATCACAAAGGTTTTAGATGTTGTTTATATATGACAATTCAGAAATTTATTCCAATGCTTAATTCTCTTATCTAGGCACCTCAACTCTCGCTAATCCTTGATGAAAATCCCTTACCTCAATAAAATGAGCAGGTACAGCAATTTTACCTTCTCGGTTTAAAAAACCGACACCTCTATTAAAAATAGCTCTGCACATGCCATTTTTAAAAGACCAGATCAATGGGAAAAGCGGTGGTGTAAGGTGCGTACCTTCTTCATCCATAATTCCCCATAAGTCATTTATTGCATAAGTCGTCAGCCCTTCTCTGAAGGCATATAGGCTTTCATATACTGCAGATGTCACCTCTCCTCCAGACTTATTTAGCAAGCCCCACTGACTCCCTTCTCTGTATAGCCAGTGATTATTTCCACCCTCAGTTATCTTGTCATAATAATCTGAAACCTTGGTACCGATGCTGTCGATGATGTACCATTTATCAGAATTCTTAACAGCAGCATACCCATGAGAGAAATTTATTGCACCGTCGAAAGATCCTGTAATAATAGACTCTCCGCTTGTCTCAATAAACGAATACTTGTTATCATTATAGACAACCAGCATTCCATCGTCATTAATCGATAGCTTATCGTGTGTAGGCTCCACTATGAAATTCCCTGAAGTATCTATGAGGCCGTATTTGTCAGATTCTTTTACAATCGAGACCGAGTTGCTGAATAAGGTTGCTCTAGTATATTGAGGACTTATAACTTCTATTCCTTGCGTATTAATAAAGCCGAGCAACCCATTTTTCTTAACCCGAGCATATCCTTCTTTAAATGGAGAGACTTCATCATATTGCGGTTGTGAAAGTACATTGCCATCTCTATCAATTAAAGATATTACACCATCCATATCTTCTACAATGGCTATTCCTTCTTTAAAAGATCTTGCTGACTTATACTTAAATGGGATGGCTTCCTTTCCTGACTTATCTATATATCCCCAGCGCCCTCTATAGTTAGCAGATGCCAGCCCTTGTGAAAAATCTCTTACATCATCGTATTTATCGGAAATGACGAGCTTGCCAGTTCTATCTATAAAACCCCACTTAAATTGAGGACTTCTGTAATCTTCGAAGTATTCCTTTTCAGATTGTGAAGCATTGCTTAAAGGCACACCATCGCTGTTGCATGCACTCAAGCTAAGAAGTAAAAAAATGCTTAAAAAAGCCTGATATGGAGACATTTCCATCATATACCCGTTAATTTATATGTAGTTAACGTTAACAACACCATTATGGCTCATCTAATTTATTCTTTTATCCTATTATTTACCATCCAGACCGAGTGGAAAGAACACGAATTTATAGAGGAAGGATTTGCGATAGAAGCCCCGAGTGAAGTGAAAAGCACAGAACAAGAAATAATGACCGATATAGGCTTGATTAACTTTTCGTCGTGGAATTTCGGAAAAGAACTTAAAGATGGAAATTTAGTATATAGTGTTCATGTATATGCATACCCGGAAGGCAGCCTCTCCGCCGATTCTAGTGCAGCGGACTTAGGCCTGGAATTGTACCATGAAACGATGAATGCCAATGTTGACAACCTCAATGGAAATCTAGACTATTCTACTGATATAGAGGTGAATGGAGTTCCTGGAATGAAGTATAGAATAAGCTTTAATAATAGGAAGCAAGTCATGAAGAGTTATGCCTTCATTAAGGAAGATACTTTTTATTCGCTTCAGGTTTTTACTTTCCAGGATAGGAGCCTCAATGACCACATCGATGTATTTTTAGATTCATTTAGATTTATCGGTACCTAACTTCTATGTTTCTTTCATCCAAATGCTACCTTTGGACATTATTGGATGAAAAACTCAATTAATGAAAACAGCGGTTTTTCCTGGATCGTTTGATCCGATCACCCTAGGTCACGTGGACTTGATAAGAAGGATGGTGCCTCTATTCGATAAAATAGTGGTAGCTATCGGTGTGAATTCTCAGAAGAAAGGACTCTTTTCACTTGAGAGAAGGATCTCTTGGTTAGAGATGGCTTTCTCAGAGTTGCCTAATGTAGAAGTCGATAACTTCACAGGACTTACTGTTAACTTCTGTAAGAAGGTCGATGCAAGGTACTTGATAAGGGGATTGAGGAATGCCTCAGATTTCGATTATGAAAAAACGATTTCACAACTGAATTCCATTATAGGAGATGATCTTGAAACTGTTTTTCTAATAAGTAAGCCGGCGTATTCACATGTATCCAGTACCATTGTAAGAGAAATAATAAAAGGAGGAGGGGATATCTCATCCTTTGTGCCAGCGCACATATGCGCTGATATTAAATCGAATCCTATCATCAATAAATAATCATTACCCTATGTCAAATGCATTTTTTCAAGTTCCTGTAGCCAAGAATGAACCTGTACGGTCTTATGCACCAGGTTCTTCTGATGTAAATAATGTTAAGTCAGCATTATCTGCAAGAATGAATGAAATCAGAGATATACCGATGTATATCAACGGTGAAAAAGTATATACAGAAAATAAGATTGATATATATCCACCACATAACATAAAACACAAGGTGGGGACATTCAATATGGGTACTAAATCCCATGTTAGTCAAGCCATAGATGCGGCACTCAATGCAAGAGAAAAATGGGCAGCAACTCCGTGGCAAGAACGCGCTAGTATCTTCTTGAAGTTTGCAGATCTTCTAGCAGGACCATACAGAGCAGATATGAATGCAGCAACGATGGTTGCTCAATCTAAAAATGTTTTTCAAGCTGAGATTGATGCCGTATGCGAACTAGCAGACTTCTTTAGGTTTAATGTTCAGTTTATGACTGAAATTTATAAAACGCAACCTGAAAGCAATCCTGGGATATGGAATAGAATGGAATACAGACCCTTGGAAGGGTTTATTTTTGCGCTGACGCCATTTAACTTTACATCTATAGCAGCTAATCTTCCAGGAACGCCGGCACTGCTTGGTAACGTATGTGTATGGAAACCTGCAGAGACTCAGATATATTCGGCTGAGATTATCATGGATATATTTGCGGAAGCGGGACTACCTCCAGGGGTTATCAACCTCGTGTATGCAGACGGTCCGGAAGCAGGAGATGTGATATTTTCTCATCCAGAGTTCGCTGGTCTTCACTTTACAGGGAGTACACAAGTATTTAAAATGTTGTGGAAAACCATAGGAAATAACATAGACATATATAAGTCATATCCTCGGATAGTAGGAGAGACCGGCGGAAAAGATTTCGTCGTTGCTCATGCATCTGCAGATCCTGTTCAAGTATCCGTCGCCTTAGCTAGAGGTGCATTCGAATTTCAAGGACAGAAATGTTCTGCTGCAAGTCGGGCGTATATTCCGGCTTCTTTATGGCCTGAAGTGATGGACAGACTGGTTTCAGATTTGTCCACTTTTAAGATGGGCGCTCCTGATGATTTCTCTAACTTCATTAATGCAGTTATTGATGAGCGGGCATTCGATAAGATTTCTTCTTATATAGACTATGCAGCTAACAGTTCTGAAGCACACATTATCGCTGGAGGAAATTACAGTAAAGAAGAAGGGTACTTCATAGAACCTACGGTTATTGTTACGGACAACCCTAAATTTAAGAGTATGGTGGAAGAGATTTTCGGCCCTGTACTGACGATTTATGTGTATGAAGATGATCGATTCGAAGAGACATTAAAACTTGTAGACGAGTCTTCGCCTTATGCACTTACAGGATCTATATTTAGTGGAGACAGGTATGTGACCCAGCAAGTAACAGCAGCGCTCCAGAATACAGCAGGTAACTTTTACATCAACGATAAGCCGACTGGTGCAGTCGTAGGGCAGCAGCCATTCGGAGGAGCCAGAGCTTCTGGAACCAATGATAAGGCAGGATCTATATTGAATCTGTACAGATGGTTGTCTCCTAGAACCATTAAAGAAACCTTCGTGACTCCTACAGATTATAGATATCCATTCTTAGGTGAGTAAGATCACTTTAGATAGAAAAAACATTATTGTAGCCTCAATGATCATCATCATTGGGGCTATACTTTTTTCTACTAAGGCCATTCTTGTGAAACTAGCTTATAGGCACGACATTGATCATTTATCTCTTCTTGCTATAAGAATGTCAATCGCCTTTCCCATCTACACAGTCATACTCATCCTAAGGAAAAAGAAGAAGGATGAAGTCCGTCTACGAAGAAAAGATATTTTCCATATAGCGTTGTTCGGAATACTAGGGTATTATCTGGCCAGCTACTTTGACTTTAAAGGATTGCAATTTATATCTGCTGGACTAGAGCGGGTCATACTTTTTCTGTACCCTACGATTGTGTTGTTTTTATCAGCAGTATTCTTGAAGAAAAAAATCTTTAAGGTTCAGATACTGGCCATTCTGATAAGTTATGTAGGTGTATCTATGGCATATCTCGGTGATATATCGTGGACTGATAATCCGGATATACATAGAGGTGTTATTTATGTTTTTATTGCGGCTATTACGTATGCAAGTTATCTAGTAGGAAGCGGATGGTTGTTACCACGAGTAGGAACAATACGATTTACTGGGATTGCCATGTTGTGCGCCAGTGGGTATGTTGTCATACATTACTTGATTGCTGGAGGGACCCTAGAAAGCTTGCTTCAGCATGATCATGAAGTTTATATATATGGAGCGGCTATGGCAGTCATTGCGACCGTAATTCCTAGCTTCATGGTGTCAGAAGGGATCAGAAGGATCGGAGCTAATAATGCCGCAATTATAGGCGGAATCGGCCCAGTTTCTACCATTATTATGGGGTACTATATACTGGGAGAATCATTCACCCTTCTGCAATTAGCAGGAACTGGATTGGTTATCATGGGTATCCTTATCATATCGCTCAAGGGCAAATGATTATTCAATTTTAGTACCACCTAAAGCGGTCCCTATGTGCTGGTCTAAAGCCCGATGCGCAAGCGGAGCACTGTAAGCATTCAATTCTTCCATCACCTTGTGGATTTCATCCTTGGTGCCAGAATCGATTTTCTCCTGGAGGACTTTATTGAAATCGATGAGCGTTTCTTTTTCTTCTTGCGACAGCATAGATTCATTCTGGGTAAGAAACTTAATCGTAGATAGGTGGATAGAACGTGCTTCGGTCTGTGCTTCAATCAGAGATCGTTTTTCCTTATCTGATTGTGCATGCTGAATACTGGACAGCAGCATCTTACCCATTTCTTCTTCTGATATTCCGTATTGAGATCTTATTTCAATCTGTGCCGCTACACCTGATCTTTCTTCTAAAGCCTCTACTGTTAATATTCCATCGGCATCTAAGTTGAATTTAACTTGAATCTTAGGAATGCCTGCAGGCATAGGAGGGATACCTGATAGTATAAATTCTCCCAGTTTCCTATTGTCAGAAACCATATCTCTTTCTCCTTGGTATACAGATACCTTAAGGTTCTTCTGTCCATCCACAGAGGTGGTATAGTTCCTTGCTTGTCTGGATGGGACTTTAGAGTTTCTCGAGATGATGTTATCCATCAATCCGCCTACGGTTTCTATTCCAAGAGACAGTGGAGTGATGTCTAGAAGCAATAAATCTTTTCTATTTCCAGCAAGGATATCAGCTTGAATAGCAGCACCGAGGGCAACCACTTCATCCGGGTTTAAAGAGATGTCCACTTCCTCAGAGAAAAAATCACTGACAGCATCTCTTACTATAGGCATCCTTGTAGATCCTCCTACCATGATGACATGATCTATGGCATCGAATTCTAATTCTGCATCCATCATGGCTTGCCTGCATGCTTCTAGTGTTTTCTGAATCAATGGGCTGCCGATTTCTTTAAATGTTTCAGCATCTATGCTTAACTCGCTACCGTCAACCGAAGTAGAAAAAGTAGTAGCTGTACTCAGCGCTATTTTAGCCCTTTCTGCCTGTAACCTGATTTCCTGTCCATAACGCTTATCTTGTGATAGTCGATCACCATCTACAACCTGATTGCTTACCCAGTAATTAATGATCGAATGATCGAAATCGTCTCCTCCTAGGTAGGTGTCTCCATGGGTTGACAACACCTCGAATATTCCATTGTCAATTTCTAAAATAGAAATATCGAAAGTCCCTCCTCCGAGGTCATAAATCGCCACAGTTTTAGATGCTTCTTTAGATACACCTATTCCATATGCTAGGCTTGCTGCTGTCGGTTCATTGACGATGCGGAGTACATCTAATCCAGCCAGTTTTCCAGCATCTCGCGTAGCTTGTCGCTGCGTATCGTTAAAGTATGCAGGGACAGTAATGACGGCTTTACTCACTTCATGCTTGAGTACCTTCTCTATTCTAGATTTTAAATATTTAAGAATTTCTGCGGATAACTCGACGGGAGAATAGAAGCGGTCATCGACAGAAATTTTAACCAATTCTTCTTTTTCTGATTCTATGACTTTATATCCGAGAAGGCTTCCGCCTTTATTTAAATCACTGTAGGATTTTCCCATTAATCTTTTGACAGAATACACAGATCTTTCCGGGGCTAAGCTCAGCATTTTCTTAGCCTCATCGCCTACAAGAATTTCTCCCTCTTCTGTGAAGTGGATAACGGAAGGTACAAGGGCATTGATCCCTTGGTCGTCTTTTATGGGGATTGCTTCACCATCATTAATATAAGCTACTAGACTGTTTGTAGTTCCTAAGTCAATACCTATGATGACCTCCTTTTTATCCTTGGAGATGTTCCCTTCTTTTAAATTAATACTTATCTTACTCATGTTCGTTATCGCTTATCGCAAAGGTGTAGAATAATATTAAACTCTTTCTATTATAAAGGGTTTAAAAAACAACGACTGGTTTTTAAACTTTAAAAGCATTGCGTTTTGATTAAGAAGATGTTGTCCCAGAAACCATATAGATTATTGCTCGTATTAGCCGCGTTTTTTCTAGGGAATGCGCTTGTAGCAGAGTTTATAGGTGTTAAGATATTTTCGCTGGAAAAAACACTGGGTTTTGAGCCACTTAATTTCACCTTGTTGGGTGTAGAAGGCTTGGGTATGGATCTTTCTGCTGGAGTGTTGATGTGGCCTATTGTTTTCGTAATGACGGATGTTATCAACGAGTATTACGGAAAGCGGGTTGTAAGAATCTTATCCTACCTCACAATTGCTGTTATTCTATACGCCTTTGTATTGATATTCGGGGCAATTGCGCTAGCTCCCAATGATTGGTGGCAATCTATCAGTGGAGTAATTGAAGGTGATCCGCAGAGCAGTCTGAGTAATATGAATCTCGCCTTCAAGAAAATCATGGGCCAAGGCATGTGGATAATTATAGGATCAATGGTCGCTTTCCTAGTAGGGCAGATTATCGATGTTACCGTTTTTCACAAGATCAAGCGATTTACAGGAGAGAAGAAAGTCTGGTTGCGGGCTACTGGTTCTACCTTAGTGTCTCAATTTATCGACTCATTCGTTGTCTTATTTATTGCTTTTTATATTGGTGCAGAATGGGATTTAGTAAGAGTATTGGCGATAGGGTTAGTCAACTATACGTATAAGTTTTTTATGGCTGTCATGTTGACACCTCTTATATACATCGCCCATCATTTTATTGATAAATATTTGGGCGCAGACCAGGCCGAGGAGATGAAGCAACAAGCCTTAGCTTAAGTTAGGTGTCCTTGTTTTATATTCATATAAGAGTTTTTAACTACCTCGTTGCTACGCCCTCAGAAATCCGATTAAATTTGTATGTAATTAATAATGCAAGACGAATCTAATAATGATATGAACAGAGGATTTACAGATACGATAATGATGATCAGACCGAAACATTTCGGTTATAATGAAGAGACGGCTTCTAACAATTCCTTTCAGTCTTCAGAAGGGAAGAACGAAGTTGACAAGATAAAGGCGGCGGCCATATCAGAATTTGACACATTCGTAGAAGTACTCGAGCAGCACAATGTGAAAATAGAAATAGTTGATGACAGAGATACACCTGCTCTACCAGATGTTGTTTTTCCTAATAACTGGATTTCCTTCCATCAGGAGGGCTGGATAATTACTTATCCTATGTGGTCTTCCTTGCGTAGAAAAGAACGAAGAGAAGATATCATTGACTCCTTCACTGAAAAATTTAATTTTAGAAGAAGATACTCATTCGAGCATTACGAAGAAGAAGGTAAAATTTTAGAAGGGACAGGGAGCTTGGTACTGGATAGGGAACATAAAATTGCGTATGCATGTGTAAGCCCGAGAACCGATTTAGGAATGCTAGATAAGTGGTGCATTCTTACAGGCTATAAAGCATGCTCTTTCCATGCTTACGATCGCAATAGTAGTCCTATCTATCATACGAATGTGATGATGGCGATAGGCCCTAATTATGCCGTCGTATGTTCTGAATGTATCGAAGACGAAGAAGAAAGGAATGATTTTCTGAAAAGATTGAGTGATTCCGGCAAGGACATAATTGAGTTGACTTACGACCAAGTAGAGCAATTCGCAGGAAATATGCTTGCCTTGCATTCAGACCGTCCACTTTTAGTGATGTCAGAATCGGCGTATCAATCACTGAGAGAAGAACAAATCAGCAAATTATCAGAACATGCCAGCATTATCTATTCAGATATAGAAACGATAGAAAAGTATGGAGGGGGTAGTGTAAGATGTATGATGGCGGAGGTGTTCCTGCCTTAAGATGTGTGTTTTAGATTGCGATTGAGTATATGGAGTTATCCATGCTGTGCTATGTAGAGGATTATGGTATGAAAGCTAGTTATGCTCCATTTTAAATTAGATCGAGGACTTTTCCATTCTATAGAACTTAAGGTCTGTTTTAATATA
>CAZFJO010000128.1:5609-10468 GCA_964518915.1 uncultured Saprospiraceae bacterium | reverse complement strand
TAAAAATAGCAATAATATTTAGGCATGCCTAAATATTATTTTAAACTTGTGTAAATTTTTACTAAAACCCAGTGCACTTATGACACAAGAACAAGAGATTGTACGTAAGATAATAAGAGAGAGAAGGTCCATTTTTCCTCATGCCTACAATGATGAGCCTATACCTGATCATATAATCCTTGATGTTTTAGAGGCAGGGAACTGGGCGCCTACGCATAGATTAACTGAGCCATGGCGATATACAGTAATCAGAGGAGAAGGCCTCAATCGATTGAGTAAATTTCTCGGGGATGCCTATAAGGCAGGTGTGTCTGAAGACGCTTTTTCTGAAATGAAGTTCAAGAAAACAGTCCAGAAGCCACTGAAATGTGCTTGTATAATTGCAATATGTATGCAGCGAGATCCAGATTTATCTATTCCGGAATGGGAAGAAATAGCATCCATGGCTATGTCTGTCCAGAATATGTGGTTGACTTGTGCTGCTCATAACATAGGTTGCTACTGGTCCTCTCCTAAGTCGATGGTAGGAAATCCATCCTTTCTTAATTTGCCGGAAGGGCAGCAATGTTATGGTCTATTTTACATGGGATATACAGATCAGGAGTTGACAGAAGGAAAAAGAACAGCAATGGGGGATAAGGTCAATTGGGTGGATGCCTGATTAGGAAGCCTTTATTCCTTTGTTATTACATAATTAAAGCTTATTTTTGCGCCGATTTATAGAAAAATCAACTTAATATAATGTTGATGGCCATCCGGTAGAATCGTATTGGTGAAGCATCATAAGATTTATCAACAGAAAAAATTAAACTTTACAATTATGGGACAAACATTGACGTACGTCATACCCTTATTCGGTGTTGTGGCATTGTTATACACGTTGTGGAAATCAGCGTGGGTTTCTAAACAAGAAGTAGGAACAGAAAGAATGGGTGTTATTGCTAAGAACATTGCAGATGGAGCAATGGCCTTTCTTAAAGCTGAATATAAAGTACTCGGAATATTCGTAGCTATTGTTGCTGCCTTGATGGCATGGAGTGGAACAACTGAAGGATCTTCTCCACTTGTTGCACTATCGTTTATTCTAGGTGCATTCTGCTCAGGGCTCGCAGGATTTATAGGAATGAAAGTAGCTACTAAAGCGAATGTAAGAACAACCAATGCTGCAAGAACTGGCTTAGGAAAAGCCCTTGAAGTAGCGTTCGGTGGAGGAGCAGTTATGGGACTGGGAGTTGTAGGACTAGGTGTTCTAGGACTAGGTTCTCTTTTTCTTTTCTACAGCAACCTAGGATGGGATGTAGGTAAGGTAATTACGGTTATTACTGGTTTCTCGTTCGGAGCATCATCGATTGCATTATTCGCAAGAGTAGGTGGAGGTATATATACCAAGGCGGCTGATGTAGGAGCGGATCTTGTAGGAAAAGTAGAAGCAGGTATTCCTGAGGATCACCCATTAAACCCAGCTACCATTGCAGATAACGTAGGAGATAATGTAGGAGATGTTGCTGGTATGGGAGCAGATTTATTCGAATCATACGTAGGATCGATTATCGGAACCATGGTTCTAGGAGCTACCTTCATAGGTGCTGTAGGATTCGAAGCAGTAAATGATTTCAACGGGTTGAATGCTGTATTGCTTCCACTCGTTCTAGCATGTATCGGAATTGTATCATCTATTATCGGAACATTCTTCGTAAGAGTGAAAGAAGGTGGAGATCCACAGAAAGCATTGAATCTAGGAGAGTTTATAGCAGCAGGTCTTATGCTAGTTGCTACCTTCTTAGTGGTGAAGTGGATGTTGCCAGCAACATGGACACTCGGAGGAACTGAATACAGTTCGCTCGGTGTATTCTGGGCAGTACTATTCGGTCTAGCTTCAGGTCTACTGATAGGAATCGTTACGGAATTTTATACTGGTACTGGAACGAAACCTGTTCAGTCAATCGTAGATCAATCTGTAACTGGTGCAGCGACCAACATTATTGCTGGTCTAGGTGTAGGAATGATGTCTACAGCTATTCCTATCCTTATTCTGGCAGCGGCTATTATCGGTGCACATCACTTCGCAGGATTGTATGGAATTGCAATTGCTGCAGTAGGTATGTTATCTAATACGGGAATTCAACTAGCAGTAGATGCTTATGGTCCTATTGCAGATAATGCAGGAGGTATTGCTGAAATGGCAGAACTTGAAAAAGAAGTAAGACAGAAAACGGATAAGTTAGATGCAGTAGGAAATACAACTGCAGCCATCGGAAAGGGATTTGCGATTGGATCTGCGGCATTGACTACACTAGCATTATTCGCAGCATATATAACGGCATACAATGTGGCACACCCTGATTCAGCACTTGCAGGAATCAATATTATGAATCCTAAGGTAATGGCAGCTCTTCTAGTGGGAGGAATGCTACCATTTTTATTCTCTGCATTGTCTATGAATGCAGTGGGTAGAGCAGCTATGGATATGATCCAGGAGGTAAGAAGACAATTCAAGACCATTCCTGAATTAACGAAAGCACTTGCTGTAATGAATAAGAACGAAGGAAAAGAAATGAGTGACTGGTCTGATGCCGATCGCAAGACTTTCGAAGCTGCAGATGGTAAGGCACAATACGATAAGTGTGTAGAAATATCTACGAAGGCTTCTATCCGTGAAATGGTAGTACCTGGACTCATCGCGGTTATTTCTCCAGTACTTGTAGGTTTCCTCGGAGGAGGAGAAATGCTAGGAGGACTTCTTGCTGGTGTAACAGTATGTGGTGTTCTTATGGCCATCTTCCAGTCTAATGCTGGTGGTGCATGGGACAATGCTAAGAAGATGTTCGAAGAAGGTGTAAGTATTAACGGCGAGATGTATTACAAGGGATCTGATGCACATAAAGCAACAGTGGTAGGTGATACAGTAGGTGATCCATTCAAGGATACTTCTGGACCATCACTTAACATCTTATTGAAATTAATGACAGTTGTAGCACTGGTTATCGCGCCTTTTATATAAGGCATACGATTTAAGATTTATAAAAGGCTGCTTCGAGTATCGGAGCGGCCTTTTCTGTTTTATACCGCTTCCGCAAATGCTCCGTTTTCCCACAGATGTAACCAGATTACTTGATATGGTAACGATAGTACCTACAGTTTTTTCAAGGTTGAAATAGTTTTGTCTCGGATAAAAGAGTCTGGGATATAACTCAATCAAGTGATTAACAGCTTATGTAAATCACCTTGTATAAAAACTAATTAAAATGAAAAATTTCTTCCTTATAGGTATAATGGCCCTATTCATTATACCTACTTCAGATGCGTCGCTTCGAATCGTCT
The DNA here is from genome assembly GCA_964518915.1 of uncultured Saprospiraceae bacterium. GTDB lineage: Bacteria > Bacteroidota > Bacteroidia > Chitinophagales > Saprospiraceae > JABDLO01. The sequence goes on along the minus strand of CAZFJO010000128.1, from coordinate 7,147 downwards.
GTCCAGAAAATATCGACCTAGGTTGTAACCCTAAAAAGATACCTAAACCCAAGCCTCGTCAGGTTAAGTACTTTACAGATTGTAGAAATGCCGAGGTTATTCATGTCGGAGATGTAGCATTTAAAGATGGATGTAAAAGATCTATCAGAAGGAAATACCTCGTTAAGGATGCCTGTGGAAATGCTCAAGAATGTGCCCAACTTATAGAATGGGTAGAAGACACGGAACCGCCTGTTTCAGAGTTCTGTGGCAAGACCATAGACCTCGGATGCAATGCTGTCATTATGGGTAACCTGCCTCCACCTGAATCGCTACCAGTACAAGATGATTGTGGTAGCGTAGAGATAGAATTACTTAAAGAAAGTCGAAAGATACGAAAGTGCAGAGTGACACTTACACGGGTATATAAGTTAACCGATGCGTGTGGGAATAAGACTAGATGTAAGGTCAAGTATACATGGGTAGAAGACACCGAGAAACCTACGGTCTCTTGTAGAGATTTAGACCTCGGGTGTAACCCTGGTACTCTGCCAGAACCAGATATTGCTATGGTCGAGGCCGATGACAATTGCTGTTTAGATCAAGTGAATTTCTTATTTAGTTCAGACATCGTAGTTTTTGGTTGCCAGTATAGTCTTCTGCGATATTATGAGGCAGTAGATTGTTGTGGAAATAGAGATACCTGTATTCAGAATGTAACATGGAGGGAAGACCATATTCCTCCGGTTATCGTCTCCTGCCCTGCTAATATAAACTTAGGATGTAACCCAGACCCTAGCGACTTAATACTAGATCCAAGCTCAGAAATTGTTGTTGCAGAAGATAATTGTGGAGGAGTTGAAATAAAGTTCTTAGGTTCAGATACACAGAGAGAAGCCTGTCGAGTAGAAAGATTAGATTCATGGGAAGTGATGGATGAATGTGGAAATTCGACCATTTGCCAGAGAGCGATAACCTATACCATAGACAATGAAGCACCCATAATTGTTTTCTGTCCGGATGATCAGTTTTTAGGTTGTGCAGGACCTAATGGTATAGAACTTCCAGAGCCAGATCTCAATAGCCTCTTGTATATAGATAGATGCAGCAATGCCCGTGTTACCTATCAAGATGGTTTAGATGTAGTTGTTAACGGGTGCACAGCGAGTACTGTAAGGGCTTACTATGTAGAAGATGATTGTGGTAATATTTCTGTCTGTGAACAAGAATTTACCTGGTTGATTAATACCGGCCCTCCTGTTATAACATGTCCAGAAGGAGCGGATTATGGATGCGTGAGCCAAGTGCCTGAAATTCCACCTTTAGATGAAGAAGAAATTGGAAACCAAGTAGGATGCGGGCTGGCTGATATAGAAGTATATGTTCAGAATATCTCGTTAGACAACTGTAGATATGTATTCAGAAGATGGGTCCTTGTTACAGACAGATGTGGCAATTCAGCGGCTTGTTTTGCTGACTATACCTGGACGCTGGTTGAGGATGATTTCGAAGATATTCCATTCCCTGAAGATCAATCTATAATCTGTGGCAATCTTCCA
>CAZFJO010000128.1:1896-5509 GCA_964518915.1 uncultured Saprospiraceae bacterium | reverse complement strand
TTTCGAAGATATTCCATTCCCTGAAGATCAATCTATAATCTGTGGCAATCTTCCAGAGGTTCCTACTTATGACAATGGTTCTGATTGCGGAGACGGTGTCCCTGTTCTAGTAGAAGTATTGCAGGATGGAAATTGTAATACGCAGAACTGTACGCAATGGAGGTTCTGGGAAAAGGTGGATTGTTCAGGAACAACCATAGGGCATGTACAAGTAATTGATCTGAGTTGCCAGATTACTTCTGGTCCTGCAGGAAGAAAAGCAGTGGGTTCTAGATCTGTGGATGAGCATGTAAATTCATACTCACTTTCTGTTTTCCCTAATCCTGTTTCAGAAAGAGTTAATTTCAGAATGAATGCGCATGATGGTGTAACAATCAGTATATACGATAGAAGAGGAAGGTTGATTAAAACGGAAAAGCATACACCTGATCAGGGACTTATAGAATACTCAATTGACATAGGAAATTGGGCACCTGATCTATATATAATTAAAGCCATTTCTGGACAGCAAGTCTTAACAGATAAGTTTATAAAAATCGAATAATCTCATTATATGAAGAGTGGGGGATGGTGTATCATCCTCATCCCCCATCTCATCAAGCATTATAATTATCCATCAGCATTAATTGTTACAACTCACTTAGGAAGAACAACTGTGTCAATTACATGGATGACTCCATTAGAGCCTCTCAAGTCAGTGGTGGTTACGATAGACTTATTTCCATTTTCATCTGTTAGAATTACTTTGTCATTTTTTAGAGAAGCAATCAGTTTTCCTCCACTTACTGTTTCTACGGTGAGTTTTCCTCCACCTTTCATGATGCCACTGATAACATCTTTCGCCTCATACCTTCCTGATAAGACATGGTAGGTCAGAATTTTTACCAGTTGGTCTTTATTTTCTGGTTTTAATAATGTCTCAACTGTTCCGTCAGGGAGTTTATTGAAAGCATCATTAGTGGGAGCGAATACTGTAAAGGGTCCTTTCGATTTTAATGTTTCTACTAAACCTGCGGCTTTGACCGCGGCAACTAGGGTAGTATGATCTTTAGAACTTACAGCTACATCTACAAGGTCTCCAGTTTCATGATGACTTACTTGTACTACGTGTGAATTTTTATGGTCGCCACATTGCGCCATTGCTTGAGAACTGATGAATAAGGTTCCGAGTAAAAAACAAATTAAACTTTTCATTTTAATTAATTGCTTGGTGATTAAATATGATTATTAAGTGGTGTAAAAACATAAATCGAAAAATACTGTGACTGCTTGAAAACCTAGATGAATAAAAATTGAAGCAAAGGTTTTCTTTAAGTTGCCCTAGAATTCAGATATGTAATTAAAGCACTTTTTCATCCTTACATACCGGATATTCATGGGTATGGATTTTATGAGGGCAGAAAAAATTAAAAAAAACTTTATCGGAGAAGTCGTGTTACAATTATTACAACACCTCAAGATTGGATCAGAACGATTACATATCTATATTAAAAACCCACGACCAATCTTCATATGGACTTCTGTATGATGCCTACAGTGGTGCTCTGTATGGGATGATTCTGAGAATGGTAAAAGATGAGCGTGCTGCGACAGAATTACTACAGGATACGTTCTTAAAAATATGGATTAATAGAGATAAGTACGATCCAGAAAAGGCTAGACTATTTACCTGGATGAATCGAATAGCAAAAAATCTCACATTAAATTATTTAGATTCTAAGCAATGTCGCAACCAGAAACGAGTCGAAGGCATTGATGATCTTACGCTAGAAAGAGAAGGTGGTAGTGGAGTTATGGTTGACGTTATAGATGTTAATAGTAAGTTGAGACAATTGAAAGATAAGTATAGGACAGTTTTAGAACTGGCTTATTTTCAAGGGTACACCCATCAAGAAATTTCTGATGAATTGTCGATGCCCATCGGCTCAGTTAAGTCTTCTATAAAAATAGGTTTACGAGAATTACGGAAAATTTACATCGACAAGCTGGAAGTATACTCTATGACCACGGTTTCATTCCTCATTACAATATTGTTCTTGTGACTAAGAAAGAAATAATAAAAAGTGGTGTACTAGAACAGTATGTTCTAGGATTGCTAAATACCCAAGAGGAAAACCAAGTGCTTGCCTGGCTAGAAAAGTATCCAGATCTCAAAGATCATCTCATAAGCATTGAATCCCTGATGGAACAGATTGCAATCGATGAAGCAATAGAGCCTCCACCTGAAGCTAGACAGCATGTACTTGATAAGGTAGAAGCTGAGATGAATACTGGAAAAATAGAAAAAGGGAGCCACACCTTCTTGCAATATATGGGATGGATAGCTGCTGGGATATGCCTGGTCGTTGCAGGTATGTTATGGAATGGTAATAAGAATGTCCTATTGGAAAATAACAACTTGACTTCTGAATTAACAGCCACAATAAAGTCTTGTGAAGAAGAGCGGGAAGTGGCTGCTGAAAACAGGAGATTGCTTGATTTATATGAAAGCGAGGTATATACAACTGTCCATCTAGAAGGAAAAGAAAAATATAGGATGAGCCGGGCCATGGTATTCTGGAATGATACAGATAAAGTGGCTTATATGAAATGCATCCGATTCCCTAAACCACCTTCTGGGCATATATATCAGATATGGGTAGATGTAGATGGCGAGATGTTGTCTACGGGTACTTTCTCTGGTCTGGGTGACATAATTGAACTCAAGCATTACGATCGCATTACTTCCTTAAACATTACGGTAGAAAAAGGAGAGGGGAGTGAGCATCCAGATGTCTCTAATCTCATTATGAATACCCAGGTTTAGGGGTTATTTTAATCCGTACATACCCTGAGTGAAATTTAAAGCTTGTAAGGGTTGTCCTTGATTTTACACAATTATTACGTTCAACGCCCTTACTTATGAGGGTTATACCTTATTTTTAGTGTCTTCTATACGGATAATAGTCATAATTTACTTCCTAATCCCAAAACTAGTTTTATGTCGTCCGGCTATTGGCTTAAAATCATATTGTTGTTGTGTGTTTCATTGCTGTTTCATAGCACATGGATTTCTGCGCAATTAACAGCCGATTTTTCAGCGAACAATACGTCTGCATGCGGCAACTTACAAGTAAATTTTTCAGACCAATCAACAGGTGGAACCATATCTAAATGGGAATGGGATATGGGGGGCACTTTTTCTGCGAAACAGAACCCGGGAGCCATATTTGCGGAAGCAGGATCCTTTACAGTATGTCTTACTGTTACAGACGACGATGGAAACACAGATACAGAATGTAAAGAAAATTTCATCAATGTATACGACTTACCTACCGCGGATTTCAGGGTAAATAAAATGGAAGGCTGTTCTCCTACCCAAGTTACATTTACAGATCTTTCTACAACTAATAATGAATCTCTGGAACAGTGGATATGGGATATAGGTGGTTCTGCTAATGTAATTGACACAACGAAAGGAGACGATATTATTATGACTACCTACGAAGTGGCAGGAGTATATAGTATGAGCCTTACTGTTACTGACAATCGTGGGTGTTCGCATACGGTTCAGAAAATAGACCTTGTCACGGTTTTCGAAGGAACAACTCTAGATATACAACCTGTCTTTCTA
>CAZFJO010000128.1:0-1796 GCA_964518915.1 uncultured Saprospiraceae bacterium | reverse complement strand
AGACCTTGTCACGGTTTTCGAAGGAACAACTCTAGATATACAACCTGTCTTTCTATCAAGCTGTGATTTTCCATGGGAAGTCCGTTTCGACAACTTGTCCCCTGATGATGCAGTTAGGTATCAATGGGATTTCGGAAATGGGGATGATTTTACAGGCGCATTCCCTCCAGTCATTCAATACGATTCACCTGGAGAGTATGATGTAACATTGATTACCAGTAGTGGTACTTGTCAAGATACAATCGTATTCGAAAATTTCATAGACACCGATCGTAAAAATGAATATGAGATTGTAGCAGGAACTAGTTGCAATGGTAAGGAAATAGAATTCAATGATATTTCACCAGTAGTTGCAGATAGTATATTATGGGATTTCGGAGATGGCAATTCAAGTAAGGAGCCGACCACTAGTCATGTGTACAGTAATGATGGATGTTTCCCTGTGCTATTATATAGATTTATAGATGGTTGTAGAGATGTTGTGGATCAGGGTTGTATTCAGATTAATGAGCAACCCATAGTAAATTTTACAGTAGACAGGACGTTTTCTTGTACCCTACCGATAGATGTAAATTTAGTAGCGACCAGTTCTTCATCGGGCAGTTATTCTTGGGTTTTTTCAGGAAACGGAAGAAACGATTCCTTGACCGGTCAGCGTGCGAGTCTTGTTCTAGATGCTTATGGAGAGTATGATATTGAACTTGTATTCAGAGACGATAATGGATGTGTGGAAGTTGTCAAGGAGGATAAATTTTCAATTCAAGGATGGGAAGTAGAGTTGCCTGATTTTGGACCCGAGGGATGTATTCCTTTAAATGCAACCTTGAGGGTAAGAGAACTAAGTGATGTACCTATCTCAGGTCGTACCTGGAACGTATATGATGATGGAGTACTTCTGCATACATCAGATGAAGCAGAGCCCAGATTTTCTTTTCCCGAAGTAGGAGCGTATGATGTAGAAGTGATTGTTGAGAATGTACACGGATGTAGAGACACTTTATTTAGAAATAATTACATAAGAACTGGAGTTCCACCTACTGTAGATTTTACAGCAACACCACTAGAATCTTGTATCGTAGATGAAAAGGAATTTATAGATTTATCCAGTGATAATGCTAACTCGTGGTTCTGGGAATTCGGTGATGAAACTACCTCTGAAGATCAGAACCCTACGAAAAAATATACTATCCCCAATGTATATGATGTAACCCTTACTGCCTTTCACAATGGATGCCCATCTCAGGAAATTAAATTAGAATTTATAAGGATTCTTGAACCGAGGTCAGCCTTTTCGATACAGTATAATTGCGACGACCCTTATTCTATTAATCTATTAAATCGGAGTACAGGCGCAGATTCATTATTCTGGACTATCCACTCGCTATCGGCCTCTCCTGATACGATCAGAGATTCGTTGATTACCATGCCGATAACCTATCCAGATCGTGGAAATTATCCTGTAGAAGTATATTCTTATAATGAACTTACGGGATGTGAACATGTATTTGTCGATACAGTAGAAATAAGGGATCCTATTGCAGCCTTCGCGATAGATACCACACAAGGATGTTCCACACTGAAAATTCAGGGATTGGACAATTCTACGGATGCTGTAAAGTATCTTTTTACGGGGGATGGAGCTACTGTTTCTAGAGATACTTTTTCAGATCCTACTTTCAATTATTCAGTCCCTGGTTCATACGCGCCACCTTGGTTGGTAGTGACAGATATTCATGGGTGTCAAGATTCTATACAACTTCAAGATTCGATAAGAGTAGGAGGGGTTCGTGCAGAAG
>CAZFJO010000127.1:2629-10476 GCA_964518915.1 uncultured Saprospiraceae bacterium | reverse complement strand
GAATTATTTAAAATGAATGCTCAGTAATATTAATATTGCAGGATGAATGGAACGGACAATGTGAACAAGCACCTCGAAATACTGAGCAAGCATGGCAAGTGCCCTAAGTATATAAGTGGTCAGACGGCTATAGACCACAATCAATCATTAAGAGGAAACATAGAAAACTTCATAGGGTATGCTCAAGTTCCCATAGGACTAGCAGGGCCATTACTTATACAAGGGTCAGCAGGCACGAGTGAGCACTGGGTTCCCATGGCGACAACAGAGGGTGCTCTTGTTGCATCTTATAGCAGGGGCATCAAAGCCGGTTCTCTCAGTGGTGGATTTATGACGAGAACCCTTTCTAATAAAGTACAACGAAGCCCTTATTTTGAATTTGAAAATATATCAACTGCCTTAAGCTTCGCTCAATGGATAGAATCCATAGAACCCACTCTCCAGGAAGGCGTTAAAACAACGAGCAATTATGCCAGACTGCTCCACTTAGAAGTCCTGCACGAAGGCAACGGAGTCCATGTTACCTTTTCCTATGAAACGGGAGCAGCGGCAGGACAGAATATGGTTACCATTACTACCGATCATCTAGTGGCAATCATCCTAGAAAAAATGCCCCATAAACCTAGACTATTCTACATCGAAGGGAATATGTCTGGCGATAAAAAAGCCAATTTCAGATCTCTCAGTAAGGTAAGAGGAAGGAAGGTCGTTTCTGAAGTAGTTATTCCTGATGTCATCCTAAAAAAGGTCCTTAAAACATCGGCAGAAAATATTACGAAGTTCTGGCAGACAGGCACACTAGCCGCTGTACAAGCAGGAGCCGTAGGAAATAGTGCTCACATAACCAATGCGCTCACAGCCATCTTTATTGCTTGTGGTCAAGATGTAGCCTGCATAGCAGAAGCAGCTGTCGGCCTAGAAAGAATGGAGGTTCGAGACAACGGCGATCTGTATGCATCCTTGACACTGCCCGGATTAATCGTAGGTACCGTAGGAGGCGGTACAGCCTTACCTACACAGAAAGAATCACTGGAATTAATGGATTGTGACAAACCAGAAGATGTAGACAAATTCGCAGAAATCTGTTGCGCAGTGGCTTTGGCAGGAGAATTGTCCATCGGTGCAGCCATTGCAGAAGGACATTTTACAAGAGCACACCAAGCATACGGAAGAAAAAAGTAGATAGATAAGGTAGAGCGACATTTGCGTAAAGCAGAACACTAGGAAATCTTAAAGCAATACTTATGCCCGCAAAAACTTATAAGATTGAAACGGAAAGATTGATCATCAGATGCTACATGCCTGAGGACGCCCCTCTTCTTAAAAATTCAATTGATGAAAGTCTAGAACACTTAATCCCTTGGATGCCATGGGCCAAGCAAGAGCCAGAAACGGTAGAAAAGAAAATGGAAAGACTGAGGAAGTACAGAGGCGAGTTTGACTTAGGAATAGATTATGTCTATGGAATATTTCACAAAGAAGAGAAAATTCAAATCGGGTCAACAGGGCTACATACAAGAATAGGAGATGATGCAAGAGAGATAGGATACTGGATCAATGCGCACTACATAAACCAAGGTTACGCCACAGAGACCGTAAAAGCACTGATCAAAGTAGGTTTTGAAATTGAGGACTTACAAAGAATAGAGATACGATGCTCGCCAGAAAATATACGGAGTCAAAGAATTCCAGAAAAACTAGGATTCATGCATGAGGCTACCCTACAGAGAAGAAACATGGATTCTGATGGAAACCGAGGTGACGTAATGATCTGGACATTGTTTAAAGAAAAGTATGATAAAGCGGCTTATGAAAACTTCCATATAAAAGCATACGATGTAGGAGGTCGGATGATTAATTAATCATTAATATTGCTTGTTAAACAAACCACTAAACATGACTTTCAGCAAGTTTAAATTATATATACCTTCCTCGCTTTTAATCCTGTGCTTCTTTAGTTGCCAGAATCAAAAAACACCACAAGTTCCCGAATCGGAAAATCGATTAGAATTCAATGCGTTCATAGAGTCGCTTGAGAATGAGTTCATCTATTATGATGATAAGAAATCCGTAATAGACTGTATAAAGCAGACGTATGTACAAGACGCTGATACCTTAAGCCATCCTTATTACAAGGTTTTATTTTATGAAACAATACTCAATGAACTTTACGATTCTCACATAAGTCTCAACACCAATACTGGCGAATCATATCGGCTTTCGTCCCCTATTCATGTAGAGGTGAAAAATGAAGGTGTCGTTATTAAAAACGTTTTCTCTTCTCAGATCGATTATTCATTTTCGGAAAACATAATAGGAGCCGAGGTTCTATCCTTTAATGGAATGGATTTTCAAGAAGTAATCTCTGCCTTCCCATCAAAATGTCACCATAAAGATGACCCACAAGTAAAAGAGTGGTTAGCCAACAAAATCCTAGCTGGAAAACGCAATGAACCTAGAGTTCTCAAACTCAAACTTAAGGGCGGAGGACTTATCGATCTTGACATAGACTTATTGATTCTAAAGGAAGAAAACACCTTGTTATCTTCTTACACCATAGACAATGTCGGAGTTATACGGATCAACAACGCGCTTGGAAATTCTGATCTAGTAGATGCATTCGATAAAGCGCTCAACGACATGATGCATACAGATGCAATGATTCTGGATTTAAGAAATACATTTAATGGCGGTAATACGGGTGTGGCTGAGCCTATAATGGGCCGATTCATAAGTGAGAGAAAAGGTTACCAGATCTGCGAGAACACGGATGAAAAATATACGAAGTATACAGAACCTAGACAACAGGTTTATGACAAGCCTTTGTATGTACTTGCAGGCAGATGGACAGGGAGTATGGGAGAAGGAATGACCATCGGCCTTGAAGGCATGGAAAGAGCTACCGTTGTAGGCACAGAATTGAATAGACTGGCAGGAGGCATGACTAACATAAAATTGCTGAATAGTAAATTTGGATTTAATGTTTCTTTCGAAAAACTGTATCATATGAACGGCACCTTGAGAGAAAAATATGTACCTGCTGCTTACGTAATCCAAGAAACGGTGACCGAAGATGCGTTCTTGAATTACGCGTTAGAATTGATAGAAAAGAAATAAATACGTAGAAATACTTTATGTAGCCATTTAACTTCATTATATTGCGTAGCCAAATAGCTACATGATGAATATAAGAAGAGATGTTTTTCAAGCACTAGCAGATCCTACCAGAAGGACCATAGTATTGCTTCTTGCCGCCCAGACACTTTCAGCCGGGTCTATAGCTAAGCACTTTGATTCTTCTAGACCCACCATCTCAAAACATATCAAGATTCTTGTTGAATGTGAATTGTTATCTCCCATTAACAAAGGCCGTGAAATATACTATGAAGTCAATTCCAATAAAATGGATGAAATGGGAGACTGGCTTAAACACTTCAAACAAGTGTGGAACAGTCGCTATGAAAAACTAGATAGTGTACTGAATAAACTTAAAAATGAAGATCATGAAAAATAAAACGGAATTCATCATTGACAAAACCACATATACGCTCAAAGTAAAGAGAACCTTCGATGCTCCTCTTATGATTGTATGGAAGGCCTGGACGGATGCTGCTTTTCTAGATCTATGGTGGGCTCCAGAAAGATATAAATCCACCACCAAGCACATGGAATTCAAGGAAGGTGGCCATAGGCATTATCGGATGCAAGGACCAGATAACTTCGAAATGTGGGGGATAACCAGTTACAACAGCATCCAATTACACAGTAACTTTTCTGGACACGAATATTCTGCAGATAAGGATGGGAAATCATCAAGCGAACTTCCTATGTCGGATTATTCCATCCATTTCTTAGAAGAAAATACCTATACCCTTATAGATCATCATACCTCGTTCAATTCTCTGGAAGACATGGAACAAAGTCTTGAATATGGTTTCGAGGAAGGCATGCTGGGGGCGTTCGATAGATTGGATGGATGCTTGAGTCAAGCGAAATAAACATTATCGATCTCTGATCCATCTTAAGTTTCAGCTATAAAATTCTATAACAAAATCTCATTGTAGCGCTTATCACCTATTTTCAACGTCTGTGTACTTTCGTTTTCTTAGGCCAACAATAATTCATTAATTTACTTTACATTTTGGCTGAATCAACATACATATTAGAAGGTCACACGCGACACCAGTATTGGAAAATCCAATTTCTAGGCTGGAGTATGGCCTCGATTTATTGGGCATATATAGCTTACTACAGACTTGACTATTCAGTTTCCATGACGATAGTAAATTTCGTGCTGGATGTGCTCATAGGCGTCTCACTGACACACGCATATAAATCGTTTCTGAATAAATCCACACCTACTTCATCCTTTAACCTAAGAATATTACATCTTTCCATTTCAATTGTGATCCTATCCATCCTGTTTATGTTTCTTGTCAACATGAAGTGGTACATATTCTGGGTAGCTATCAAGGGCAATGAAATTAATTTCATGGAAGCCATCCTGTTTTGGGATCCGCCATTAATCACAGGTATAAGGCTGATGTCTATCTGGGTACTGGCCTATCATTTATACCATTATTATAGAAAACAGATATTACTGACCGCTCACAATGCTGAATTGTCTATACTCTCTAAACAGATTCAATTAGACAATCTATCTGATCAATTGAATCCACATTTTCTATTTAATTCATTAAACAGTGTTAAATCTCTAATTTCTGAAGACCCGCTTAAAGCAAAAAGATCCATTGATTTATTATCCGAGATATTGCGATCCTCTATATACACCAAAGAGAGCTTAACTACCATTGAAAATGAATTACAATTGGTTAACGACTATATTGAACTTGAGAAACTTAGATTCGAAGAACGATTAACACTCCAAGTGACTGTAGACCCTTCACTATTAAAGCACACCCTTCCATCACTATGTATCCAGACTCTGATTGAGAATGCGTTAAAACATGGTATCAGAAATTCCATTAAAGGAGGGAAAATTAAGCTATCGATTCAGCAAGAAAATGACCATATAATTGTTTCCGTGCAAAATCCGGGGACCTTAATAAATGAAAAAGACAATAACAAAAACAAGGTAGGGCTGAACAATCTTAAAAAGAGACTCGCTCTTCAATACAAAGAAGAATCAACGTTCAGTTTAATTGAAAAACCAATGGGACTCATCAGCGCAACCATCACAATTCCTCATAATGCCAGCTTATCATGACACCATATAAAGTAATAATTATAGATGACGAACGACTGGCCCGAGAAGAAATAAAACGGTACTTAAAGGATGATGATTCCTTTAAAATCGTAGGGGAAGCAAGCCACGTGGAAGAAGCAATAGTACTAATTACTTCTGAAAACCCAGACCTTATTTTTCTCGATATACAGATGCCAGAAAAATCAGGTTTCGATTTATTAAACGAATTAACTACGACACCTGAAATTATATTTACAACAGCATACTGTGAATATGCGACAAAAGCATTTGAAGTTAATGCAGTGGACTACTTAGTTAAACCCATAAGGATGGAGAGGTTTGATCAGAGTATCAAAAAGGTTAAAAAGGAACTTTCTAGAGTGGTAGGACAACGAGAAAACCTCTCTGCAAATCATAAAATATTCATCAAAGATGGTGAAAAGTGTTTCTTAATCCCGCTCTCTGAAATTCGGTACATCGAATCTCTAGAAAACTATGTCCGTTTTCATTTCAATGAGGATAAAGCTATGCTGAAAAAATCCTTGAATAGCATAGAGGAAAAACTGGACCCTAAGGTTTTTTTCCGGATTAACAGAAGTGAAATTATCAATTTAAATTTTATCCATAAAATATCTCCAGGCTTTAAAAACAAACTAAAAATCGAATTAGAAACTGGTGAAACATTTGATGTTTCTAGCCGACAGTCGGTTCGTTTTAAAAATCGAAACAGTTTATAGACATCCCACAATTGTGATCGACATGTAAGTGAATAGCTGTTAACGAAAAACATCTATCTAGGATTTCTCTACTCTAAATTATAGACTAATAATGAATACGTTTGCCTTTTCCACTAGAATACTATTGCTCCTACTATACATATGCTTCGCATCATGTAAGGATAACACACCTATCCCTAAAGCCAAATCTTTAAACCACGATAACGAGGAATATTTACTTCAAGATAGTTTAATAATCGAAACATCCGATGGAGCACAACTTGCCTTACTTGTAGTGAGAAGCAAAAAACACACTCAACCATTGCCTACCATATTACAGCATACGATATATGCAAGAGACAGTGATTATAGAAGAGCCTTGTTAGCCGCCAGCCATGGATATGTGGGTGTGGTAAGTTATACACGCGGAAAGGCATGGAGTACCAGTGAGGTCGTACCATATGAGCATGAAGTCGAGGACGTAAATAGGGTTATAGATTGGATAAGTAAACAGCCTTGGAGTAACGGTGATGTCGGCATGCAAGGGGGAAGTTACAATGGCTTCACGCAATGGGCAGCAACTAAGAATCTGCACCCTTCTCTTAAAACGATTGTTCCATCAGCATCCGCTTCTCCTGGAATCGGAGAGCCATCAGAAAACGGTGTATATATGTCATTTTTATATCCTTGGTTTCCCTATGTGAGCAATCATAAAATGCTAGACGAAGAAAACTACAATGACCATCAGCGATGGAACAATTTAAAGCAAAACTATTATCAGCGAGGTGTTGCCTATCGATCGTTGGATAGCTTAGATGGGCAACCTAATCCGTATTTCAACAAGCAGCTCAGTCACCCTACCTACGATGAATACTGGCAGAAAATGATGCCTTATAAAAATGATTTCTCAAAAATAAACATACCTATCTTAAGCACTTCAGGGTATTATGATGGGGGACAGATAGGTGTCTTGCACTATCTCAGAGAACATAGCATCTACAACAATAACCCTAACCACTATCTAGTAATCGGCCCATATGGCCACCTTGGTTCTCAATATGTTCCAGATACAATTATAGGCAACTATAAAATTGATTCTATAGCACGAATCAGTATAACAGCGTTGAGTTTTGAGTGGTATGATTACATCCTTAAAAATGGCCCCAAGCCTCCTTTCCTTAAGGATAAAATTAATATTCAAGTCATGGGTTCCAATCGATGGAAACATGTTGCTAAACTTGAAGACATAAGCAATGATACGTTAAAGTTCTACCTAGACAATACTTTGTCTAATGTACTCTTTGATTCTAAATATGGTTCTGGAAACAATGGCAATAAATACCATTTCGCCATGGCAGATAATCCTCCCACCATGGACGGATACATCCGTCAAGAAGTTGATTTCACAGATAGGTCTATGACAGGTGAAAACAACTATTGGAATCCAGATATTGTAAGTGACTCTCTACCACTGAGCAATGGATTTTCATTTATTACAGAACCGTTTAAAGAAGATGTAGAATTTAATGGTTCTTATTTCGGCGAACTAAAATTATCCATCAACAAGAGGGATGTAGATTGCTCTATGGTTATGTATGAAAATACACCTGACGGAAGGTACTTTAAACTGACACAACAGTTTATCGGAAGAGCGAGCTTATCTAAAGATAGAGAAAAACGACAGCTACTTACCCCACATGAAGTAGAATCCTTTCCTTTTACCAATGTAAGGATGACCAGTAAGTTGCTTAAAAAAGGGAGCCGATTGATTCTCGTCCTTAATGTAAATAAGCACCCACATGAACAGGTTAACTATGGAACGGGTAGAGACGTAAGCAATGAAACAATAAAGGATGCAACGGAACCCTTACAAGTAAAATGGCACAACAGCAGTTATATTCATATTCCGATATTCAATTGATGTA
>CAZFJO010000127.1:0-2529 GCA_964518915.1 uncultured Saprospiraceae bacterium | reverse complement strand
TACTTGATCTTACCTTCCTCGAAGTACTGTAGGCCGTGTTCGTGTCCGGATGCAAATACACAATTCAAGTCATACTTAATCGCTAAATTTCGAAGCGAGAAAATCAAGTCTTGGTTAAATTCATGGGTCGCATCTTGAGGCGAAGTCCTGGCCTTTAAGACGATGGGATACAATGATCCGATAATAGGCAATGGCAACCACACCTTATAATGTGCAAGGGGGAAGATGTGATCTTTCCATGAGTACTTTCCACCATGCGCACCATTCGTCTTAATCGGATGATGCAACATAAAGACGATCTGTGCCTTGTTATATGTTACCATAACTTCCTCTACCCTTTCTAACAATGATTCCCTGGATTTCACTTCACACCCTTGATTCATGTTTTTCTCCAAGGACCAGTCGTGCATCCACCATTGTGAGTCGATCATAATATAGACAAGGCCATTGTTAACTTCATAGACATAAGGGCCTCCACAAGCATTATCTGGAACCACTTCTATCGATGATTGGTTAGGAAAAAATTCTTCTATATATGCCTCCTGTCTAAGCATGGCATCTCTGCCACCTGACTTGTGCTTATTCCAGTCGTGGTTACCTGGAATAAAAAATGTCTTCCCTTTATAATGTTGTATAGGCAGCAATTGAGATTCAACGATCGCCTCACCCATGCTGCGGTCTTCCGCACCTTCCGGAGGCAATCCATGTGGATACACATTGTCTCCTAAGAATACAGTTGTAGATGATTCATCATTTAAGTCCATGATTGAAGCCATCCCTTCTACAGTAAAGTTTCTCTTCTCTATGACGTCGTCTAGTTCCCCTGTATCACCGATCAACCACAACGTATGCTCTATATTACTAGAGAAAGAAGGCTGATGTTTATCCCAGTTTTTATCTTTATAGAATGGAGAACCTGCCGTTCCACATGCGCACAGAGTTGCTGTAACTAATGCCCACCCTACTATCCTATACATATTCCGCTGATTAGAAATCAAATCCAAATTGAACTTTGCTATAGATGAAATCATCTTCTGGTCTCGCAATGATTACGGAGAGTGTAAAGTCTGTGGAACCAGGAGAAATGAAGAATCCTCCTCCGACGCTGTTGTTCCACTCCCCTTCTGAAAACTCACTACTTGTATTCCATACTCTTCCCCCATCATAAAACCCGAATACACCGATGTAAAACCGTATTAAAGGGGTATTGATATATCCTAGATTAAACCTGACTTCTGTGTTGTATAGAAGTGCATACTTGTCGATGAATCGATTTCTAGTATACCCGCGAAAATGAGTCTGACTACCTAGACTACTTAAGTGATAAAAATTAGCATCTCCCAGACTCTGATGATATTGAAAAGAACCCGCAAATGTTGTCTTCAATCCTAGATTGATCGTTTTAAAATGAGAGAATCGAGTTCCTATGTTCCCGCTTACTGTACCACTTGTTGAAGTTCTTAACTCCACTGTCGATTCCAGTCTACTTCCATCTGTAGGGTAAACCACATTGTCCGTGAAGTCTAGATTAAGGTGAGACTTATAACCTATGAATGAATTCAGTCCATATCCTCCTAACTCTGGGGAGATGACCGTGAGATCACCCGAATTTAATACATTATGCCTTTCGTATTTAAATTCGTTTTTCCAGTGACTCTTCGAATAAAAGGCACGAGAAGTCCCTATGGCTATCTGAGTGAAATCATAATTTATACGATTAAGCTCTAAACGCTCTGACCTGTTAAATTCTGTATTGTTTCCTATGCCATAAAAAAACGGAAATCGATCATATGCGGTAGAAAAATTAGCGGAAATGTAACCATCTGCCAGCCCAATCAGGCTCCTGTGCGTATACTTCCCTTCTATTCTATATGCATCAATCGTCGGATAATAGAGGGCTTTCCCTTCCCATTTATTTTCGAATAGATCTTTATTAAATCCACGTGTGAGATAAATGAATCCCACTCCAAATCCACGGCCATTCCCTGAACTTCTTCTTACACTTACTGTGGGGAGAAAGGCGTTAAAATTAAAAAGGTAAGGATCATAGGAAGGTGCATGTGTAGGTTTTCTCTGCTTAATTCCAGAAGGAATAACATCTTCCTGGTCACTGTTGTACATGGATGTTTTATTCAAGTTGACGTTGTTATCCGCTATGATCATTTCATCTTTTCCATGCCCACCGAGTACTCTTATATCTATCTTCCCTTCTCCATCGCCAGAAAGAACAACTTTATCTCTACCATCTAAGCCGAAAATATATGCCTTCTTGACATACTTCGATTCTAGTATTCTATCTACGAATACTTCTCCCGCTTGTCCATCTTTCGTCAATTCCGATATCGTTAATTTAACATCACCAGAAGAAAGCCGATTGATTTCAATATGGTCTCTCTTATTGGTCGCCGATATCTGAACGACACTATTTAGATCTTTATAGTATTTCGTAATTCCTCTCTCGAGGTCGTCCCGCCTGCTTAGTAATTTATTTTTTATTTCTTCTCCGTGCTGAGATTCTACTTCATCCGG
>CAZFJO010000126.1:0-10505 GCA_964518915.1 uncultured Saprospiraceae bacterium | reverse complement strand
TTTTCATTGTTCCACTCATAAGGATGCGTTCCTGCTTCTAAGTGACTATCTACTAAGACTACTATCAGTTCGTCATTGTCATCATAGATAGAGATTTTTACATCTGCAGATTCTTCCATGATTATGCCTAACTCTATGACTCCCCTACTTTGGCCTTGCCAAGTCATTACACCTTCTGGTAGCTTTCCTTCAATCATCACCAGATCGAAATCGGTAGAATTATGAAAATTATAGTGGGTTAGCTTCTCCACAACATTCTGACCAGATAACTGTACAGAGCATAAGCATAAAAGAAAGAAACTTAGTACTGAAATTACATTTACTTTTTTCATGATGTTCATTGTTTTACACAATATTAATCATGATTCTTCAGCCGTGCTTTACAAGTCTCTGAACGAGGATTATCTGAGTACATAAGTGAGATAAATCCCTATGAACACAATTTGAGCGGAAGCGGAATTCTTCTACTTATTAAGAAGGACAATCTTCTTCTGGAAGATAGATACATCGTTTCTACCTTCAATAAAGTAAGTGCCCCTTTTTTCATTACTTAAGTTAATCGTTGCTCGCGTATTTCTTTCTTGACTAGAATAAATTACCTGCCCTTGTAAGTTATAAACACGTAAGTGCCATTCAGAGATTGCATCTGGCAATGTTAAGTGAACGATTCCATCCGTAACAGGAACAGGGTAAACCGAGATCTCTTCTGATATGTTATCATATACTGAGCTCGGAGGTCCTAGTATGGCTTCTATAGCTGCTCTTACATCTAGTTTTCCATAGCCCCATGAATTATTAGGAACAGATCCAGTATTGCTATCCATCCTTGCTGTTTCCCTCAAGATGGTTTTAATTTCCGTAGCCGTAAGTGTAGGATCTGCTTCGAACATAAGCGCTACCACTCCTGCCATAACAGGATTAGCACCACTTACTGCACCTATCATTCCATACATGTTCCGAGAATCATTGATTATTACATTTCCTAGAACTGAACCAAAATTAGACCTAGGCGCGTATGCACCTATATTCATATTTCCAGGGACCGATACATCGATACCTATTCTACCATCTTGAGTAGGTCCTATGCCACTTCCTGTCCAGAGAGAACCTACTCCGTTTTCGTCTCCTGGAAAATCAAATGTTCCTCCTTGATAATTCTCCCATGTTGTTCTCACGATATAAGAATTAGGACAGATGTTGTTCTTAGCAGAAGCAAGATCCCATATGGTCCCTCCTTCTTCTATGTTGTTTAGAAATCTATTGTCCGCTCCTAAGATCCACGCTTGATTGATAATTGCGTCGAATCTTCCATTGCTTATTTTATCTCCAGTTATTTTTACTGTCACCTCTCCTATACTTCCTCTGAAATCTATAAGTAATTCTCTTCTATCGCTGGTTGAACCAAAAAAATCAATGTCAGCACCTCTGTGGAAAAGACCGAAAGCACTGGTACTTTCATTGTATCCATCTGCTTGACTGGTCAGTGTTCTGTATGGTCCGAATGTTCCATCCGGAGTTACCACTTCAATAGATATGTCATCAGCAGCTGCATACCACATATCGAATCTCAGATTAGTGGTTGCTTTCTTAATCCTTATTTCTGTTGTTTCTCCTTGCGAGAAATTACCACCAGCGTGGTTAGCCACGCCTCCATCATCACTGGAACCACAGATGAATGCAACTCCTTCAATTCCTGGACCCACTTTCGTATCGAGCATGCGAGCAATTGTACTTGTTCCATCTTGAGGTCCTTGTATAGAACCGAAGTTAGCAATCATGGAAACTGGTTTTTTTTCATCCTCAGCTACTTGCTTAATAAAATCTATGGCATCTTCTAGAGAATCATTGATTCTAGAGAATGATGCTTCTGATGGTTCTCCATTAATTGCTGGGGCTCCTTCGCTGGTAATTTTAATCACAATAATATCCGCTTCAGGTGCAATGCCTTTTATTCTACCTCCTGATCCACTTCCATCTCCAGCCGTTACTCCGGCCGTTACTGTTCCGTGCCCAGAGGCATCGCGCGTTGCTAATCGGTTCCCAAAAGAAAGAGCATTGTTAATCTGTGATTGATTGTAGAAGGTACCTTTTCCATAAGGGTTGTCTGCGGCACCAGATCCGGAATCATCTGAAAGGTCCCAGATGTATAGTATGCGTGAGGTTCCATCATCGTTGATGAAATCTTCATGCTCATAATCGATTCCTCTGTCTAGGATAGCAACGATGGTTCCAGCTCCCGTTAAGCCATAATCATCGATGGTTTCTGTAAGTCTGATTTCATCGAAAAGCACCTGGTCTTGAGATACTCCAATCCCGCTGATTAATAAGATCATTACTAAAGTGTAGATTTTATTCATAGTCCTGGTTTTTAACAATAGATAGATTATACCTACTAAAGGTCATCTAAAAACATAGATTACTATATTATTTTCTTGTACCTATCCCACCATGGATCCTGAAGGTTCGTCTCTACAGAAAATACTTCTTTTATCTGCGGGGTGGTATATTTAATCATTGATTGTAACATTTATAGTCATTCCATAGTCTTAAAGAAAGATTAGTAATCCATAACTACCCACATGGTGATGCGAGCAGCTACGTATAATAAGTATGGCGGACCAGAAGTCATACAGATTTCTACAATAGAGAAGCCACAACCTTCATCACAGGAGGTTCTTATACGTGTGCATTATACTTCTGTCAATAGAACAGATTGTGGATTTCTGAGAGCGAAGCCCTTCATCAGTCGATTTTTTTCAGGTCTGGTAAAACCTAAAAACGCTATCCTAGGTAATGAGTTTTCTGGAATTGTTGAGGCCGTCGGTAATCAAGTGACTCAATTCAAGAAAGGAGATCGAGTATTCGGCATGAATGGGATAACCTTTGGTATGCATGCAGAATACATCTGTCTTCCAGAAGATCATGCTGTGGCACATATTCCAGACCACGTAGACTTAAAAACTGCAGGAGGTATCTGTGAAGGTTCTTTTTATGCTCAAGTCTACTTCGATGCCATCCCTTATATTCCCGGTCAGTCTATCTTTATTTATGGTGCAACAGGTGCAATAGGAATTGCTGCACTTCAACTAGCCGCACATTATGGTCTGAAGGTTTCCGCTGTCGCAAATACTCAGAACATAGAACTCATAAAATCTATGGGGGCTACAAAGGTTGTCGACTATTTAAAACAAGATTATAAAAAAGCCTTTGATGAGCGTTTCGATTATATCTTCGATGCAGTCGGTAAAATCACCTTCTCTGAAAGCAAGCACCTCTTAAAACCAGGAGGCAGATACTTCGCCACAGAACTCGGACCATACTTTCAGAATGCTTGGTTTTCTATATGGTGTAGACTATTCCGATCTATCCCCTTTAATCAGAAAAAGAAAGTTCTATTTCCTCTTCCTATTGATGCTAAAGCAAGGACAAGAGTCCAGCACTTTGCCGCTTTAATGGATGCGAAGAAATTAAATTCACATATCGACAGAGTGTATCCTCTAAATGAAATAAAAGAAGCTTACCGTTATGTAGAAAAGGGAGAAAAAACGGGCAGTGTTATAATTGCTATGCTATAAATAAAAATCTATCCGGTTTAGATAACAGCACAAAGAATGCCATGGTTACTCATTCATAACATCCATTATGGATCGATAGTAAAGCATAACTGTTGTCATATTGTTAAATAAGTATTGTATACAACAATTCCAAGTCTTAACTGTTTCGATCATAGGTATAAACACACCTATTTTTATTTCAATCAATATTAATTTTTAAAAACCTAATAATGAAAAAACTATTTACTGCATTTTTTGCAATTGCATTGCTTGCAAGTACCATAAGTCTGCAGGCGCAGGATAAGCCAGCTCCATCTCCTTTTTCTAAAGTTGAGCAGAAAGTAGGAACTACAGATCTTACCATTGAATACTCAAGACCAGGTGTAAAAGGAAGAACGATTATGGGAGAGCTCGTTCCTTATGATAAAAGATGGAGAACCGGTGCCAATGCGGTTACTAAAGTAACGACAAGCAAGGATATGATGGTAGAAGGACAGAACCTTCCTGCAGGAACATATGCACTGATGACAACTCCAGGAAAAAGCTCATGGAAAGTTCATTTCTTTACCTATGTAGACGGTTCAGGTAGATCTTACCCTGCTGACGCTAAACCAGCATTGACTGTATCCGCAACACCTCATAGCACTGGTGACGTAAAAGTAGAGTCTTTCCTTATCTATGTAGACATGCTGCGAGATGATAGTGCTACCTTAAAGATGGCATGGGATAATGTAGTTGTTCCTGTATCTCTAGGAGTGAAATAACTATTTTATTAAGATATATACACGCATATAACGTGTAAAGTAAAAGGCCATCAGCAAGTGTTGCTGATGGCCTTTTTTTTATAAGCAAGAAACTAAAAACATATATAATCAGGAAGCAGCAGTGCTGCTATTCTAGTCTGAGAGTTTTGAAACTATGGACTTATCAACTGTACCAATTGACATAATTTTTTCCATTTCTGTCATCTTTTTAAGTAAGATATTTATGGTTTTTTCTTGGGCCTCTATCTTATCATTCAAGGCCTTAATGGCTTCTACGAATACAGGGTCGTAGTCTCCATAGGCAGTCTGTAAGTATCCTAATTGATCCGCAGTAACCTTTTCTGGCCATATTTTCTGCAGGTCTTGCGCGATGAAACCCATCTGTAGGCCTTCTGGTCTAGTATACTCCGTCTTGTCATCATTCCACTCGTAGCTTACGCCCCTCATGGCCAGCACCTTTTCTAATATCGTTCTAGAATTTAGACTCTGAATATTCTTTTTCAACCTTCTATCGGAATTACCAGTCCATGACCCCGCCGAAGTTTTGGTAGCAAGATCATTATGAATCGCAATTCCCGCTTGACCCGGATCTATTCCCGCACCGAAATTTGCCCCATGTAAGACTACATTACCTGTATTTCCATCTAGGTACATAAAAGCAACATTAGAATTATTATTTATAGCCCATCCATAGAATGGTCTTGCACCCGAGCTCCCTTGAGTGTACACATACATTCCTCCAAAAGGTTCTCCTGAATCAGCAACATCTGCTGTTATACCAAAAACCTCCTCTTGTGTCAAGGGGTACTTTCTATTTATAAAAACCCTTTTGTTTTCGAATTCTCCATATATGAGGGGAGTATCAGCATTATCATTTTGAATCCAAAGCCTGTTAGAGCCAAAAGGCTCACCTTTTGCTCCAGCACCGATATAAATGTTACCACTTCCAGCTATTTTATCCATTCCAGCTTCAGCTCCCAGAAACACATTATACTCGCCTGAAGTCTGACTATAACCGGCTTGCATTCCTATTAAAGTATTGAAGTTGCCATCTAAGTTCTGACCTGCTAAACTACCAATGTAGACATTTCGATAACCATCTGTATTTTTATCTCCTGTTTTAAACCCTAGAAAAGTGTTGTTATTACCCCCTGTATTGTCAGATCCTGAACGATGACCAAAAAAACAATTATGAAATCCTGTATTTGAAGTTTGGCCTGCGAAATTCCCCACGATAGTATTTTTACCATTATTAAGATTAACACCTGCATCTGTGCCTAACGCCAGATTATTTGGAACATTGATTCCATCAACTAGGTCATTAATGCCAGGTGAAGTGATCGGTATCCAGGCACTTCCATTGTATCCTTCGAATCTACCTTGCAAGGCATTCCACTGCATTGTCCCCTCATAAGGAGTTGTACTCCCTTCTCCGATTCTTATCGCTCCATTCACGTCTAAAACTTGGGTGGCTTGAACCTTATTTATGGCTACACCCTCTACTACTTCACTTTCCATTTCGAAGACAAATTCCAGGGAAGGGTCTTCGGATCCTATGAAAATATAGTAGTCTGTAGAAGCTTGAACAACAAGGTTAAATGAGATCTCATTTTGCGCTGTCGATTCACCAAACTTAACACATTGGCTCGGGGGCTCTCCACAATCATTGTACATATAGATTCCAGCTCTATTGTTACTGCTTCCATTAAAATTAAGGGTCAGAGAAAGCGCTTCGTCTACCACAGGGGTATACTTAAAAATGTAGCTTCTCTCATTGTACCCAACAAGTACACCACAATATCCCGAGACGTTAAAACTGGCTCCCACAGAAGTGGTCTGGGCTCCACTATTATAGGGAAGAGACGTAATAATGGTAGCAGAATTACAATCGTACTGAGCATTCACATCTAGGCTACTCAGCAGAAAAAGAATGCCCATCATTATATTGATACTACTTTTCATTTACAACATTTTTTTTGCGTTAAGAAGGCATAAGATTACCCATCGATTTTTAAGCTATCGAGCAGGGTTCATTATTTTACTATAGTCCATATCATCCCTAAGGTGTAGATATATGGTCTTACATTTCATGCTACTTATTAAGTGGCAAGCATCGACGCTTAGTTGGTTCACAAAATTTACATACTGGTATTCACGTAAGTTTAAATTGCTGCTGATGGCATAGATATTACCGATGCTAAACCAGAAGACAATTATTATCATCCACCTACACACTTATTACTACCGCCTAAGAAAGGGCGATGACTTTATTACACTATGTATAAAGAAGTTCTATAAATTGTGATAAAAGATATAGCTTCATATGTTGCCACTGATTAATTAAAATCGTTTCACCCGTAAGAAATCTAAACATGTGAATATCAGAACGCTCCTTATAACTCTGTATTCCTGCATCACGATAAGCCTGGTGCCATGGAACATCTATGGACAAGAAAGTAGCAAGGATATACAATCTGATGTCGATTTTCTCACTTTATCAAGTGACTGGAAGGAGCTAGATGTTGAGATCAATTCCTGGTGGATTCTAGAAGACGACATGGGCTTTATCTGGTTTAATAGTGCTGAAGGTCTATGCCGGTTCGATGGCAATCAGTTTTACTATTTCAAGCATGATCCACAAGTCGACAATAGTATCCCCAATGGATTTATAACGGCAATTGCTTTTAAAAATGCAGAGCAAGTATGGATTGGGTTTCGCCGATTAGGGTTATTCTTATATGACTTGAAAACAGAAAAAACATTAAAGTCCTTCTCCTATACCGACACTGATAAAGAGGGTTTATCATCGAATTCGATTTCTTCCATGGTCCTAGATCGTGATAAAAATCTGTGGGTGCTCACAGCAGATAATATATTGCATCTGCATGAGGAAGCATCAGGAAGTTTCAAACATTTCCCTATTTCAAAACCTACAAAATTTAAAACAGAGCAGACGGATTCTTCTCCTGGTAGAATTATCCAAGACAGATATCGAGGCAACGTTTTATGGATCGGTTCCAGATTTGGCTTATATCAATTTGATATAACATCCGGAAGATTCATCTTGCATGAGATAGATAATTTCGTAAACCCTATTGGGTATCAATTCTCCACACCCATCTATCAAGATGAGAAGGGCTTAATATGGTATGGCCATTTCAGAAATGAAGGTGTAAAGATTTTTGATCCAGCACTAGGAAGGTGGATTGAAAAAATACCAATACCAGATTCTATATCATCATTTACCTACGACATTAAACCTTATGGAGATTCACTGATCATCGCCAGTCTTAGGCCCGATCATTTTATAGCGATAGAAAAATACAATCCAGAAAAATATTCCATTGTCGCGAGCAATCACAGTGTAGCTAAATTTTCTTGTCTTGCAATAGATAAAAATCAGAGTCTGTATTCCACATCACCTACTGGAAAGCTTACGAAACTAAGTCGCTACCGATCAAGATTCGAAACTACAGCACTTACCTATCCAGATGGAAGTCAATTTTTTCCCTGGACGATGGTTTTCGATTCAGTCCATCATAAGTATTATATCAGTGACAAAGGAAAGGGGTCCTTTTCAATATTCTCTTCAGACTTTAGTTTCATTAAAACCATTCTACTAGACGGTGCAGGTGAAACCAACATCCATATTAACGCGTTTTACATTGATGAGAATTCTGAAACCGTATACATTGCATCAAGCAAGGGTCTATATGCATACAAGACCACCGATAATGTAGTCAGAAGGCGATTGTCAGAAACACCGCTAGCATATGAATCTTTTGAAAAATTAAAGTTCCATAACGGTAAGCTCTGGCTTATTCAGAATCGCTCTCTTGTAGTCTACGACCCTGTACAAGACAATTACGAAAAGATTGAAATCACAGATATTCATAACGCAAGCACCCGAATCAAAGACTTCGTTTTCCTGAAGAATCAAAACATTTTTATTTCTACTACTAGTGGCCTCCTTCTATACAACAGGTTACAGAAAACTTCTCTTAAATACGAAATCGTAGATGCTTCAATAGACTTAACTAAAACAATGTATTGCAACAGCCTCATAAGGGTAGAAGATACCATATGGCTAGGGACTCTACACAATGGTATTTTTAAGCTGGTGCAAAAAGACCGTCTATCCTTTAGTGCTAAAAACTACTACAATGCCAATTCAACATTGGCTAATTCCTTTCAATCCATTACACTTACCGACAATGAAATCTGGGGAGCAACATCATCTGGGTTTACAGTATTAGATATAGAGAAAGAAGATTTCATCAACTATGTCAAGACTGATGGAATCCAGAGAGGATATCGGAAAATGTTGTTCTACAATGGTGCAGAAGGTACGCTGATAAGTCCTTATCATGATGGTTTTTACCAGTTTGATCCGACGCTGATTAATGCCGACCAAGTGGCACCTTATCTTGTTAAAGTAAAAGTGAACAATGAAGACGTAGATTTAAAATCACTTACTGGATCAGAAAACAGTTATCGATTCACATATGACCAAAAAGATCTTTTTTTTGAACTTGGTGCCCAGAATTTTGGAGTAGAAAATACGACGTTTTACCGATATAGGTTACTGGGTTATGACGATGAGTGGAACTACTCAGAAGACAATAATTCTATAAATTTTGTCAACCTCCCTGTAGGTAATTATGTATTAGAGTATGATGCAAGATCATTTCATAGTTACTGGAATGAAGAACCTTCTCGCCTATCCTTTGAGATTAAATCCCATCTGCTATGGACTCCATTTTTTAAGTTGGTATGGCTTCTAATCGGAGGATTGCTGATTGCCGCTATTTTTAGAAAATATAGGAATGATCGAGATAAAAGAGAGAGACTTCTCGACCTACAGAAAAAGCGTGCAGAGTCAGAATTAAAAGCACTAAAAGCACAGATGAATCCACACTTCTTATTCAACACCTTGAATTCTATCAACTGGTACATCATTAAAAATAGACCTGCCGCAGCCTCCAAGTATCTTACGAAATTTTCCAAGTTGATGCGACTGATACTTGACAATAGCAAGAAGGAATTAATCAGTCTTGGGAGAGAGATAGAAACACTGAAATTATATACTGAGATGGAAGAAGTAAGATTCGAAGGAGAGTTTAACTATGATTACAATATAAATCCTGGCATAGACGCAGAACGCTTGATGATGCCACCATTAATCTTCCAGCCCTTCATCGAAAATGCAATATGGCATGGCCTTGTGCACAAGAAGGAGAAAGGAAAGATTTCCTTGAATATCACAGAAGAATCTGGTCAATTGAAATGTGTGATTGAAGACGATGGAATAGGAAGGGCATCTTCACAGGTAATAAAATCTAAAGGTTCCAATTACCATGAATCTAGTGGCATCGAAATCACAAGGCAAAGAATAGAAGGAATTAAAACTACAGATAGGAATGTGTTTCTTATCACAGACTTAGTAGACGATGATGGCACTGCCACAGGTACAAAAATTGAAATATACTTACCGATTATTTATCTTTCAGATACTGCGGTTTAAATAAAGTGAGAACCTTACCTACCACCCATAATATTCTTAGAGAATCTATCCTTCAATTTTATAGAACATGCTACTCACATTCTATAAGTTTATCAGAACATCTAGGTAAATCTATTATCATACATCTTCTAGAAGGGTTCCCTCTATCCACTGCAATAAAATAATCATTCACATCACATGTATTAACATTTCGGTGATAACTATCTCCCTTATGTATCACTGAAATCTCTTGGTCGCCATTCATAATACCGATTTCACATGCTGTATCATTAAAAATGGTAAACTGGATAAAACAACAATCAGGATCGTCTGTGGCTCTAAAAAAACAATAATCTATATCAACAAGGGATAGAGCTTGGTTACAGCAAGAACTACATCTGGGAGATGGAATTGTTTTTCTACACTGTTCTGACTGAAAATTTAATTGTTCTGGTATTTCACATACAATTATTTCGGCAGGAAGATCACCCATAAAATTAGCAGGTATATTGATGGTTCCTAAGCTAGCTGATGTCAATGTGAAATCACAATCTGATGGATTGGTTACTGAAACATCATAAGTACAGCAAAACTTATCTGAGATCACTTCATCAAATTCTACTTCAAGTAAGTCACAACACGCTTCGCACGTAACTATAAAAATCTCACAATGTTGCTTTAATA
>CAZFJO010000125.1:4950-10521 GCA_964518915.1 uncultured Saprospiraceae bacterium | reverse complement strand
GCCACAGATGATACCATTTAGGTCTACCGATGGCTTGGGCCCATTCTATAAAATTAACGCCTGGTATCAAGCCCTTCGTAGCCTCTATGTTGATCTTAGGGAATAGCTTGTAAAGCGAAAATGAAAGAAGGATGTATGAAATAAAGAAAAATATAAGTACAGTCACAATGCTAGTTTTTTGAAAATGCAGCGGTAAATATAATTTAATTACTCCAAGGGAGAACTAGAATGTAGATGAAGGCTATAATTTATTATATATATTCATAGAATATGGCATTTTCGTGTCATCATACGACTTTCCAGTATGAGATATTACAACCTTTCTTGTTTATATGATTTCTAGCGACCTGTAATATAAGGGAACTGATTCGCGTGGGTACATTGAATTCACCTTCAAGTCTAGGAAAGCGATTACTCAGACATTATAGTCCGGATCAGAAAGTCTTAACGTATAGCTTCACATAAGGTATTCAATGACTTCACTATATTTATCGCTTATAATTTAATTACCCCACTTGATGGATAAGAAGAGAAACATCTGGAATTACATTAAGAAATCTAGAGGCGTACTGCTAGTGATGCTGATCGTCGGTCTTAATAGCTTATTTAAGTCATTTCCCGATCTAGCTTTTGCAGTATACACGAAAGGCTTCTTTCAGATTATCCGAGTGGTGTGGGATCATACGCTAGGACTTCTTCCTTTTCCGCCCGTCTACTTGGTCTTTTTTTTATTGGTATACATAATATACAAGTGGTTAGGAAGCATCACCGAAGCCTGGAAGGCTAAAAGCAAGGAAAAAGGATGGAGTGTTCTGTTCCGGATGTTTAATTTTCTCTGTTATGTCTACGCACTTTTCTACTTGCTCTGGGGATATAATTATACTGTACCCCGCATTACTAAGCTGATAGATCTAGGCGAGAAGAAACGCAATTACGACGAATTTCTAGCTGAGCTCGATCTCTATATGGACTTTATGGAAGATTATAGGTTATCCATACTGCCGGATACGCTCATTGAGACCAGTGGCATTCCTGAGGTGGAAAATCTAGAAGGAAAGATAAGAGCGGTGCAAGAAGAAATATTGGCTTCCTGGGGATACCCTACAATTGGTCGAGTGCGGGTGAGAAAACTTAAGCCAGATGGGTTTATTCTTCGCTTATCAGCCGCCGGGGTATACATACCTTATGTTGCAGAGGGACACATCGATCCTGGATTGCATCATATCCAGTGGCCATTCACCATGGCACATGAGATGGGTCATGGCTATGGTATTGCTAATGAGGGTGAGTGTAATTTCCTAGCTTTCGTCACGTGCATCAATGTAGACGATCCTTATGTACAGTATTCTGGGTACATCGCTTATTTTCGATACTTGCTTTCTAATCTTAGGCGTGCAGATAAAGAACTTTATAATGAATTGAGGTCGAACTTGCATCCCTTGCTGAAGAAAGATTTCAACCTGATTCTTACACAACTGTATAAGTATCCTGACTTGATGCCTGAGTTGCGGGATGTTGTCTACGATCAGTATCTGCAGACCCATGGGATAAAAGAAGGATTAAGATCGTATTCTACCATTCTCACACTCGTCGATCGCTGGCGAAGAAAAGGGGATAAGTGGACTGAGGCATTGAAACCGGATTACGATTCTCTACGCTAGGTATACCGATCCATAGTCAAGACATGAATGAATTTTACCAGGCTCTGATTTAGTCTCTCTATTGCCAGTTCCAGTTGCCATGCATCCTTATTTCTAGGTTCCACATAATTGGATACGGCGCGTATCTGATGGCATGCCATATCCATCATCTTGCATGCATAGAAAAAACCAGCGCCTTCCATGCTTTCTACTTCTGCTGTATACTTTTCTTTCATGAGCGCTATACTAAGCGGAGTTCCCAGGGCTTTATTAACCGTAAGTCCAGAAACTTCCGTAATGTCTGTCCGATATTTCCTTTTATCATTGACTAGTTTTCCATCCTTAAAGGGAAATGTATCGCGCTCTGACAACTCTAAGTCATAGACGTCAAGCATGGATCCGTCGTTACTCTCAGCACCTAAGTCTGCGAAGCAATCATCTACTACCTCGACAACTTGGCCTAGATCAAGCATCGGATCATAGGATCCGCAGATCCCTCCATTAATGGCTACTTGGATGGTGTTTATTTTAGGAAATTGAGCCATTGCATATGCCATCCTTGTGGCACCGATTCCGGTGATCAGTGGATAGATTGAATGTCCATTGATTCTGTATTCTAAGAATGATTTCTTTTCACTGACCGATTCTAAGTGATCCAGCAGTGGCTTGATCTCTAAGGTGGTAGAACTGGTTATGAGTATATTCATCTTCTTTTTTCTTTCTGACCTCCATGATACCTGAGTCCCACGGCTGGTGTAGTCCCTAGTATATCGTCGAAAGACATAGCGCCTTCGAAGTCAACCCTTGATTCAAAACTGTATACAAACCCAAATGAATATTCGGACAACGATGGAACGGCTCCGATTCGTGCAGCAATGTTGTCATCAAAATTGTAGTCTAAGCCCAGCTTCAATACGGGCGAGAGGTCAATTACTTTTTCTACTTCTATGAAAGTCGTGAGTTGATCTGAAACCTTGGCGCGGGTTCCTATTCTCAACCGTGTCGGGATATCGTCCCCTTCCAGGATGGTAACCTGTGCAGGACTGTAGACATGTACACCGATACCGATAGACGATGTCAATTCTGTATATATACCTCCTTCAAAGGTCAGAAAACTCTGATTTTCGAAATCTTGAACAATGAGACTGACTAAGTCAAACTGTGTTCCGATGCTAAGCCTCTTAGACAATTTTCGGGCGTACGCTAAACCTAGCTTCTGTTCCTTATACGCTGAAAAACCGTATTGGACGATAGATAATCCTACACTTCCTCCACCTAAGTTTTTCGCTATTGCAAATGATATCATGTCTAAACCCCGTATGTCAAACCTCCGTATAACATTTGCCTCGAGCGCCCAATCCTCGAGATAGGTCAAGCCTGCCTGGTTAGAAAACATAGCAGATATACCTTGCATAGTAACACCGGCTCTACCGATACCTAACTGAGTAGGACCACCACTTAATTCGAATCCCAATTGACTGAAAATGGTCAGTGGTAATGATGCAGAAAGCAATATGATAATTATGATCTTGCGCATGAGTCTCTTGTATGGATGCAATAAAAGTATAGAATTATTTCAGATGATAAGAGAAATAGTGAATATTGCGTTTATAAATTAAAGAACTAAGGTATAATTAATGGCGAGATTAAGGACGAATCATAGACAATCTAAAAATGTTTCGAGCACGCTTGTGCGTTTTATTACATTTATTGCTCTTGCCTCAATCGGGTTGTGGTACGTATGGCAGCAGTATAGCTCTCTGGACCTGAATGAAAGTACAACTGAAACAACGGATTCCGACCCAGAATCTAGAAGTTTCTTACCTGAATCTACGACAGGCGCCATTGTACATCACAAGGATTATAGTTTATCTTATGCAGAGCCTCATGAGCAAGCAGAATGGGTGGCATATCGACTCACCAGAGAAAATCTTAAAAAGCCCAATGTCAAAAGGAGCAAGAGATTTAATCCAGACTATGACGTGAAGTCTCGATCAGCATTCCATCGAGATTATACCCACTCAGGATTTACAAGAGGTCACTTAGCACCAGCAGGAGACATGGCCCATAGTAAAGAAGCAATGGAGGAAAGTTTCTTTATGAGTAATATCAGTCCCCAATCAAGGGGCTTTAACAACGGCGCTTGGAAGGAGCTTGAGGAAACAGTTAGAGACTGGGCTTTTTCTGACAAAGCACTTTATGTTGTAACTGGTCCTGTCTTGACTGATAGAGGCTTAGAGAAAATAGGGCAGAATAAGGTCAGCGTTCCGAAGCGATTCTATAAAATATTACTAGACTTAGAGCGACCTAAAGAGAAGGCGATAGGCTTCATAATGCCGCATGGAACCCTAGAAGAACCCTTGTCTTCCTATGCTGTGACAGTAGACGAGATAGAAGAAGTAACGGGAATTGATTTTTTTCCAGACCTTCTCAATGAATCAGAAGAAGAAAAATTGGAGTCAAGTATTGATC
Organism: uncultured Saprospiraceae bacterium; assembly: GCA_964518915.1. Taxonomy (GTDB): domain Bacteria; phylum Bacteroidota; class Bacteroidia; order Chitinophagales; family Saprospiraceae; genus JABDLO01. The sequence goes on along the minus strand of CAZFJO010000125.1, from coordinate 6,409 downwards.
TTAATCTTTGGAAGTTCAGTGACAAAAGATTTAGATTGCGTCTAGAAAAGTGGAATCATCAATAAAATATTATGCAAGAGAAATTCAGTCAAGAAATTAAGGAAGGTTATACATTCGAAGGAGACTCTATTATTCTCGGAGGAGCCATGGTTGAAGACGCCGTTATGGGGGAGCACTTCGTACGTGTCCCACTGAAAACGCTCAATAGGCATGGACTTATAGCGGGAGCGACAGGTACCGGTAAGACAAAGACCCTGCAGATCATTGCGGAACAGTTATCTTCTCAAGGAGTTCCATCACTCCTTATGGATATAAAAGGAGATTTAAGTGGAATTGCTGTTGCCAGTGGAGGACATCCTAAGATTGATGAGCGTCATGAAAAGATAGGATTGCCATTTATTGCAGACAACAGTCCAGTGGAATTACTCAGCCTCAGCGGTGATTCAGGGTTGAGGCTAAGAGCAACTGTTACAGAATTCGGTCCCATCTTATTTTCTAAGATCCTTGACCTTAACGATACACAATCCGGAATCTTGTCCGTCGTATTTAAGTATTGTGATGACAATTCTCTTCCACTACTTGATTTACCTGATCTGAAGAAGACATTGCAGTATATAACCAATGAAGGAAAAGATCACATCCAGCAAGAGTATGGAAGAATGTCCAGCGCATCGATCGGAACCATCCTCAGAAAGATCATAGAGTTAGAGCAGCAAGGAGCGGATCTTTTTTTCGGAGAGCGATCATTCGATGTAGATGATTTATGCCGGATAGATGAAAATGGAAAAGGGATTGTTTCCATTCTAAGGGTTACGGATATTCAAGATAAACCTAAGTTGTTCTCAACTTTCATGCTACAGCTTTTAGCAGAAATATATGCCCTGTTTCCAGAAGAAGGGGATATGGATAGACCTAAGCTTGTGATATTTATTGATGAAGCGCACTTGGTTTTCGAAGAAGCATCGGACGCCCTGATGGATCAGATTGAAGTAATCATAAAGCTGATAAGATCTAAAGGGGTAGGATTGTTTTTCGTTACCCAGAATCCAGCCGATATTCCGGATGATGTGCTTGGACAACTGGGGCTTAAGGTACAACATGCCTTGAGAGCCTTCACAGCTAAAGACCGTAAAGCGATAAAGTTAGCGGCACAGAATTATCCACTGACGGATTACTATGATGTAGACCAGCTGCTGACAGAGTTAGGAATAGGAGAAGCCTTGGTTTCGGCATTGAGTGAAAAAGGAATCCCAACACCGCTGGTGCGTACTTACTTAAGAGCACCACAATCCAGGATGGATGTTTTGTCTCAGGAAGAATTAAACTACTTGGTTTCTACTTCTAGAATTGCGCAGAAATACGATGAAGTAGTAGATCGAGAATCTGCATATGAAATTCTTACGGGCAAGATTCAGACGGCTCAGTCCGAGGAGATTCAAGAAGAATTGCGTGAGCAACA
>CAZFJO010000125.1:0-4850 GCA_964518915.1 uncultured Saprospiraceae bacterium | reverse complement strand
CATGACTTCAAAGGTTCCACCGGAATCTCTTCATTCATGTCAAAATGAATGGCTCTATTTTTTTCATAATTAAAGGTGTCCCCGTATACAATCTTAAAAGTTTCAACTAGGCAGGTATTGCAGGTAAAGTAAAGACTGTACTGGTCAGGTGTTTTAGCATTCCAGTTGAGTCGGATGGTACTTCCTTTTTTAGTAAGGTAGCTGGGCTCTCCCCACTTGAGGGTCTCTTCTATTGAATCGGTTTCATCGATTTCTTCAGCCGTACTTAAGATCAGTGCTCTTAAGTTTAACAATCGATTTCTAGCGTTTTCAGGGTAAGACTGAAACTTGCCTTCTATGTCTGGGTGCTTATCTATCTTGATGGATGCCATGGAACTGTGATTTAGTGTATATTCTATTAATCAGATGCAAATTAATTGAATCGTGTGACAACCCTATGTCAAGGGGTAGGTTGAGACTTAAAAATTTATGATTCTATTTCTTGCCGGATGGCTTCTTTAGCAAGTGTCATGGCTTCCTCTATGCCATGCGCACTTAAGTCAATAGGTTTTAAACTGACCCATTTTAACTTCTGGAAAGATCGTATGGGGTATACCTTAAATGCATCCATTCTACCTGTTCCATCTATCGCAACGGGAACGATACATGCATTTTCTATGATCTCAGATAGAGCGGTAACCCCTCCTAAGGAAAATTTCTTTAAGCCCTTGCGACTTCGTGTCCCTTCTGGAAATATAGCCACCGAGTGCCCAGGGTTGTTGTTGATGAAATGACCGAGAGTAGAAATCTCCTTGATTGCTTGCACCTTGTCTCTCCGATTTATAAGGGCTGCGTGGCTTTTTCGCAGGTTATATGATATGCTAGGAATGCCAGAGGCAAGTGCTTTTTTAGAAACGAATGTAGGGTTGTATTTTCGGAAGAACCAGATCAGGCCGATGATGTCGTACATGCTCTGGTGGTTAGCCACAAAAATAATATTCTTATCTGCAGGTATGTTATATTTTTTCTGACATTGAATGCGGGTGCCTGTAAAGTATAAGCCGTGCAATAAAAAGAAATTTAAGCCATTCACAACTATGCGATGGGCCTTAGCGCCCAGTTGGTTGTAAGCGATTACCTGGATAGGGTGGAAGACGATAAGGGTTAGGAGGAAGTGGAATCCATAGATCGAACTTAATATGTAATTAATGATCATCATAGTCTAGGATTGATCTTGGTTCTGTTTTGGCGACGCTGCAATGGTAGTATATAATTACGAATTCTTCTTATTTAATATTAGATTATTCTTGAATTTGCCGTGTCGATCAATTAGATCAATATATTAGCGATCTAAAAAAAACATACATGTACAAAGTTTTACCTCTATTGTTGGTCCTATTATTCATCCATGATCTTCAATCTCAAGTTAGATCAGGACCCATGGTCGGTTACTCTGCCGCTCGAGAAGTAGGGATCTGGATACAGACAGAAGAATCAGCCGCTATAAAGGTGCAATACTGGAAGCAAGAGACACCCGGTCAGAAAGCATTCTCCAGGGAAGTAAAGACAACATTCATAGAACATAACATAGCACAGATTCGCATAGATCAATTAGAGTCTGGCGTAGCATACAATTATCAAGTCTGGATAGATGGAAGTCCGCAAGACATCTCTCATGATCTCTCATTTACGACACAAGATATATGGCTGTTTAGAAAAGCGCCTGCAGATTTTAGTTTCGTATCGGGTAGTTGCACCTATGTATCAGAATCTTACTACGATCGCCCAGGAGAGCCCTATGGAGGTGAGTACAATATTTTTTCTTCCATTGTCAAGGAAGATCCAGACTTTATGGTGTGGCTCGGTGACAATACCTATCTGCGGGAAGCGGATTATGATTCAGAATCCGGAATTTATGCAAGGTACAACCACACCAGGGCATTGCCTGAGTTGCAAGCCTTGCTAGGAGGAGTACATCACTACGCAACCTGGGACGACCACGATTATGGTCCCAACGATTCTGACTGGACTTACCCGCTTAAGCACATCACACGAGCTGCCTTCGATGATTTCTGGATGAATCCTCCTTTTCAAGTTGAAGGAATAAATGGAGTCACCAATTATTTTACGTGGAACGATTGTGATTTTTATCTACTAGACAATAGGTGGGACCGCACGATAGAATCAGACAGCGGCTCCATCTTAGGTAAAAAACAACTCCATTGGTTTCTAGATAGAATAGAAGGGAGCAAGGCAAGTGTACATTTTGTATGTATCGGTGGCCAAGTATTGAGTGACGCTAAGATATTTGAGAATTATGCCAACTTCTCAGAAGAACGAGCTTACTTGCTTTCTGAATTAGAAAATAGAGGGGTAGACAATGTGGTTTTTCTTACTGGAGATCGACACCACTCAGAAGTATCTAAGTATGTAACGGGATCAGGTAAAGTGTATTACGATATCACCAGTTCGCCATTGACTTCTAAAGGCGCGCCACATGATTATGAAGGGAATTCCTACACCATTGATAAGCGCATCATCGGAACGAGAAACTATGCCCATATTTCAGTTACAGGTGCGCTTAGAAATCGAATCATTCAGTTGAAGTATAAGGATTCAGAAGGGAAGGTTATACAGGAGTATGAATTGGATTTTAAAGATTAGAAAAGGAAGGGGAAGTGAGGTTCACATTACTTAGTCTTCTGTTAATTATTCTGCAAGGTTGCACTCAAGATTTTCATCAGTGCTGCCATCCTGATGACTTAGTGATCGCTGATATTTATTTAGCTGAAGATTTCAATGAATCAAGATTTATATGTGTTTCTGGTATAAAGGGTTTTAAAGTTGAGTCAGCGTATATTCATACTTATCAAATGCATAAGTATAAAATAGAGGACTCAGAAATAAAAATTGAATATTATCACAACCTCATGGCAGAGGAAGTAGGCTTCAGTGAAAAATTTAAAAATGACTATTTTAGAATAATTGATTTAAGTTTCGGTAAGCTAGTTTTATCCGATTTAAATGAAAAGAAATCAAAGGTAAATAAGCATGCCTTGAGGTCGATAATGGATGATATTAAAATCAATGAATTTTCTAATTCCAAAATATGTTTCACTTGCGATGGGATAGAACATATAAGACCAATTGATTTATATGGATCAAGGAATTCAGAAGAGGTGACATGTTATGATAAAAGGGAAATAAAAGTGTCAATGGATAATCTATCAAAAGGGAAAATGATTGATATAATGTATGGTAATCGGGATGTTCTTAGCGACCATCTAGTCGATGGGGATTTAATTTCTTTTTATGCTAATGACTCAGATAAAACGCTTGTCCGTTCATATATTGTTACATCTTCTTCCATTGGCGATACCCTGGATTTGAGTATATGTAATATGGGCCCAAAAAGGTTTGGTTTTGAATGTATCTACATTAATAGTAATTATGATCTAAGAAATTGACGCACTAATTGATTTCTAGCAATCATATGTAGAACAGAAATCCGGGCTGTTGATAGAGGCAGAATAAAAAACTCACCGCCATTGACCCTTGATCAACCTTTTTATCTTTTCTGAATAAGCATAACTCCCATCCGCTTTTTTCCATTTAAAACGGTACGCATTGTGTGCCATGTTCTTGCTAAAGAAGATGCTTCTCCAGTGGGTGTTATTTAGATCAACAGAGTCCACATAGGTTATCATGTGATCTGAAGATTGATTGAGTGGCCTGAAAGTATGATTGTCCTCATCATAATATTCTACACTCACAGCAGGGTAGTAGTGTCTCTCTACATTCTCTGAAAAATCCCAAAAGAAATCAGCATCGCTAAATCCACTAGAAAGAAAATATCTGTCCTTGATTTCTTCTGGACTGAAGAGAATAGAGATGAGTGAATCAATGCTTACATCACTTCTCATGACATAGTTTCGGAAATCATTTTTCAGAGAAATTCCCTCTATCATCTTCTGATATGACAATTGAATATCTTCATTTTTAGTTGAAAGTTGAGCTAGTTTTTCTTGCAGTAAATTCCCGCTTTTAAATCCGTACATGGTTGATGCCCCCTCGTAGTGTTGTGCGGAATATTCTGCCGGTGTTGTGAAATAAGAAAGGTACTCATTCGTAAGACTGGTAATAACGATGGGGTTGTCTGGATGAGACTGAAGTCCGTCTCGTATGGATTTCTTAATCCTGTGGCCAAGTACAGTTGTACATTCTCCAGGAATAGTTGCCATAGTGAACTTACCGATCCGATATACCCCGATCGGTACATCGCGCGGAGAAGTCATGTTGATGATCATCTTGAATGCGCCTGTAAGGGCTATGTTGATCAAGCTGAAATTAGAACCCGTAAGATCCTTAGCACCATCGTATAAGGCTATAGGTTTTTCTCCTTGTGATTCAATCAGACTGGTGTCTCTTTTCACGCCTTCTTTATATCCCTTGTGGTATAGATGGGTGCGCCCATCTTCAGCACCCGCTAGAATAGACATGCCAGGAACAGGCTGGCGAGCAGTCCGTATATGCGGAAGGAGATAACAGGGTGGCAAGGATTCTTTAATGGGAATGGATACATCTTGATCGTCCATAGCAAGCACTTTGAAAGAAGACTTGATCCCTTCTGATAAGTCCATTTTATTCCACGATTCATTCTTAATCAATAGCGTAGAAATGGCCTCGCTGATGCGTTGCGACTCAGGGATGGTCTGTGCCTTCCAGTTAAGCGATACATCTCCTTCTGTTCCGTTATAAAATAGGATCGGACAATCGTATATGGACTTTAACCTGGAAGAAATGATAGACAGGACATCGGCACTATACAAGGGGCTGGTGGTAGCAATAGTCGTCGGGTGAAAAGAATAAAA
>CAZFJO010000124.1:3811-10528 GCA_964518915.1 uncultured Saprospiraceae bacterium | reverse complement strand
GTGTATATACAACGTACGACAAAAGGACATGATCGTCCCTTTCATTGTAGTTCTTTCGTTATTTTTCTTTTAATTCAATATTTATAAGATTTATCATTTCCACGATTCTTACAATGAGGGTATTTTCATCATTAATATTCTCTTTTTTCCAAGTCATTATATTGGCCGTTAAGTCTTCCATCTCCCGACTATGAAAGAACCATTCATAGTCTGACTCATATGTTCCTTTCGGAAATTCTTCATAACCTCCAAATGTCGCATTGCCATTCAGAAAACTTAATTTGCCATCTGTAGCCGGCCATAAGCGTTCATTTAAAAGCCTTCGGATATACCCTTCTTCTTGCACAGCATCTATAACCATAGACTCAAACGATGAAATGAATGCTTTCAATTCAGCGTTTTCTATGTAGTCAATTTTGTTCGATGCAATAAGCGATTTGATATATCCATCTCTCGCCTCGAATGAATATCCTGCAAAGGCATTGGTAGTAATTGAATCCAACTTTAACGTAGGAATAGACGAAATATCAGAACCGAAAGTTTTTAAAATAGACATCCCGTCTTCAAATTCTGTTTTATGTTGATCATTTATCGCTTTAAGACTTTTAAGATTGGCCTGCAATTCAATATTTAGACTTTGAAGTATTTCTTTTTCTGTCTTCTCAATTTTTTGCCCTTCATTCCAATTATTAATCGATAAAGCAATCAATATACCTATAACAACAAGCACAATTTATCCGATTGCATAAATCAGGTATTTACTGAATTTATTTTCAGAGAGTAGTTTATGTCTAATTTTTCTAAAGAACTTTATCATTTATTGTTTTGGGTTTTCTTAATGAAACACAACAAGTTGTTAATCCCAGTTGATCAGTGATGAGTTTCCTTTCCGATGTTTATTAATTAGGGTCTTAATTTTAGGAATATACATGGTATTGTATCTGAGACGGGTGATGTGATTAGGCAGGTCTGGATTTCCATTCCAGCAGTGCTCAGCACGATCTCCATAAGTTACTTCTCCACCATAAGGAGGATTTTCAGTTGCATTCAAGAAAGCTTCCATTTTATAGACTGCATTATTCAAGTAGTAATTATCCATGTCGCCACAATACAAGTGTATTTTTCCTTCTAATTTCTTTCCTATACTTTTCCAGTCTCGTTCTAGGATATGTCTTAAGTCATAATTTTCTTTCCAGTAGGCGGCAACTTCTGGATCTATAACTCCAGTTTCCTTATTCCATAACCTCTCAGGATATCCATCTGGACCTTGAGGAGAAAAAACCGCTTCCCATATATCGAATTGCTGTCCAGACCTCGTCTTAGTTCCGAGGGCAAGTTCTAAGTGATTCATATCTCTGACGGTTGCAGTGACCTGGCCGAGATAATCTCTATGGCCTGGGATGAGCATCTCTTTATACTTGGTTTTATAGTAGTAAGCATTCTCCTGATTGTATATATCCAGCAGGCAATAGGACGAAAAATCTATTGGGTCTGGGCATGCAGCGAAGCAGGCTCCGTATTCATCTGGGTAAAAAATCTGAGCAGCAATCGCTTCCCATCCACCAGTAGAACCGCCATACAGAAACCTAGACCAGGATTCCCCAACTCCCTTAAACATCTTTTCTATATGAGGAACAAGTTCGTAAGTAATGGCGTCTCCGTAAGGTCCCATACTGGCAGAATTCACAGCGTATGAGTCATCATAATAAGGTGTGGCGTGCTGGATCTTAATAACTATGAATCGTGGAAAGTCATCTGATGTCCATTGCTTATAGAAAGTATGTGCCTCTTCTTGGACGATCTTATTATATCCGTCTAAATTAAAACGCGCACTGTATTCTGGTTTTAAATTTTCATCCGGCGGATCCATCCTGAATCCTGAGAAATCATAAGGAAAGTGGCCATGGAATATCATCAGTGGGTACCTTGCATCTGGATTTTCATCATAGCCATGCGGAAGCAAGACATGCGCACCTAAAAACATATCTCTACCCCAGAAAGTAGTTAATAAATCACTCTTTATCTTGATGTGCTTGATGTACTTAGAATCTGATGGTGGCGTAATCGCAGGAATAGAGTTGTCCATCATGATGTCAATTCCTGCCTTATCGGTCACTTCTATCCATCTGGGTGTCGAATAATAATTTCCTGGTTTTCGATTCCACTTCTGTCCTTCTCCCTTATCCGGTGGAAGGCTTACTACCTGACCGGTGGCAAGGTGGAAATCTTCATAACGATTCAATACGGCTTGCACATAATAACGACCAGACTCAAGGTCTTTTATTTCCCGTATAGGAAATCCATATACTTCACCAACCATCTCAACATCCTCTCCTGGAGGTAAGTCCACAACATCTTTTCCATATACTGGAATGGCATTCAACCCTTCCGATACTTGGAACCGTGGTTCAGCATCATCATTGTCAGCGAAAATCAGTACCAACCGACCGTCCTGGTTCTCTTGAGTCAGCTTCTTATCTATGGAAACCTTAAAAGTCTGCGCAGAAACGACCGTAAGCTGGCACAAGAAAAATGTGTAAAGAGACAATTTCAAGAAGGTATGCATGGCGCTTCCATTTTAGGGTGATGAAGGGAATTGAAAAATACAAGGATGTAGATTCTTACAATGCTAAAATCGGAAAAAGCTTGCACAATCCCTACATACTTATCACGGATGTTCTAAATATCCCATATAGTTTATTGCTAGAACAACTGTAAGCATAGATTTCATACATGCTCCCTGCGACGACTTTAATTAAATTTCCTATTCCTGAACCAAAACAAGAAATTCTGCTTCTGTCATAATCTCAACCGTTCCTAAGGCTTCCGCTTTCTTCAGTTTAGATCCTGCTTTTTCGCCTACTACTAAGATATCCAGGTTGCTACTAACGGCAGATATATTCTTAGCGCCTAGTTCTGCTGCGAGCGTCTGTGCTTCTTTTCGGTTTACCTGCGTAAGTTTCCCTGTGAATAATATGGTCTTTCCTACCAGAGGTGCGTCTTCGGCGATTTCCAGCGGCTTGTCTTCATCCGTCTGTTCTAGGTTGACTCCGTATGACTCCATGCGCCTAAGGAGTTCGATGTTTTCATCTGCAGAAAAGAATGAGACGACATTTTCAGCAACCACAGGACCGATATCTTTTATCGCAATAAGACGTTCTACATCCCATTCTGTTAACTCTAGTACATGTCCTATATGTTCTGCAATAATTTTAGAAGCCTTCTTACCGAGGTGGTGTATACTCAAGCTATGTAAGAGTCGAGAGATCGGATTTTTCTTAGCAGTAGCTATGGCTTGTTGCAAGTTTTCTGCAGATCGCTTTCCGAATCCTTCAAGCTGTGATATGGCTGTGAAATCTAAATTGTAAACATCAGATATATCTTTCAACCAGCCTAGTTCTAAAAATCGCTCAACATAAGACCTCCCGAATCCATCGATATCCATCGCATCCTTGCTTACGTGGAAGGCCATTTTCTGTAGAAGCTGAGCCGGACAGTGCGGATTGATACATCGCCATGCAGCTTCCGATTCTTCCTTGATCAAGTCAGTCGCACAAGAAGGACATTGACTAGGGAACACTACTTTCTTTTCATTGCCATCTCTCAAGTCTTCTAGGGACTTCACAATATACGGAATGACATCACCTGCTCTTTCTATAACAACCTTATCCCCTATCCTTAAGTCTTTAGAAGTAATAAATTCTTCATTGTGCATCGAAATAGAAGATACCGTTACACCTGCGAGCGCAACAGGATCTACCTTGGCTACAGGTGTAATTGAACCGATTTTTCCTATCTGAAATTCTACATTGAGTAAGGTTGTAGTTGCTTGTTTCGCCTTAAACTTATATGCAATCGCCCATCTCGGATGGTGTCCAGTGGACCCACATTGTTGTTGTAAAGCGTAGTCGTTTACTTTTACAACCATGCCGTCTATCTCATAATTATAACGCTCTCTTTTAGCTTCCCAGCCTGCACAGAAAGCAATGGCTTCTTCTATTCCATTACATAATTTTTTCTCCACAGTAGGCACCTTGAACCCGAGGGTCCCTAGTGTGTCTATAGAGTGGTTGTGGTTCTTCATGACATCCATTCTGTCTTGACCATCCGCATCTACAACATGGCCTGTCTGAAAAATAAATGCTTGGATGCCCCTCTTCTTCGTCTCTAGTGGATCTTTCGTCCTCAATCCTCCAGTCGCGGCATTTCGTGGATTGGCAAACAGGGGCAACCCTTCCGCTGAACGTCGATCATTGATCTTATCGAAATCTTCTTTTCTTATGATTGCCTCTCCTCTAAGCTCTACTTTATGTATGCCCAGAGATGAAAAATCAGCCCTAAGTGGAATAGAAGACATGGTACGAGCATTGGCAGTCATTTCTTCTCCTTTTACTCCATTACCCCTTGTAGCAGCTCGCACAAGTAAATCATTCTCATACACTAGAGCTATGCTTCCCCCATCGAATTTAGGTTCTACACAATAAGCTATCTCTGCATCTTCCGACAACCCTGTCAACTTCCTGATCTGCCTATCGAAATCTTTTAAATCTTCTCCGTTGTATGAGTTAGCTAGAGACAGCATAGGAACTATATGTGGGACTGTCTTATGGTCAGAACTTATGTCACTTGTGACTCTCTGCGTAGGAGAATCTGGAGCAATAAGCTCCGGATATGCTGCTTCTAGTGCTTCTAGTTTTTTATACAATTGGTCATACTCATAGTCTGCAATAACAGGGGCGCTCTCTACCCCATATTTCCACTCATGATATTTTATAACATCTCGTAAGTTACCGATGTCCTCTTTAGTCAATTCTTGCGTAAGAAACGCCTTAGATTGAGTGTAGATTTCTTTCTGCTGTGCGCTTGTATACATACTATTAGGCCTTGAGTGTGAGCGTAATTCAATAGGTTTTATTCAACAATCTGCAACTTAGCATACTGGAGCATAATTCTTTTTTCTTTATTGTCGGGAAGATCTGAAAAGTGGATGGTTGCCACATTACGATCGTCAATCTTCTTGATTTCTCCAGATCCGAATTGAAGATGTAGAACAGTCATTCCTTCTTTTAATTTATGTGCAGGGCTTGGGTGAAAATCTGCAGGAGCAATTGTTGAAGGTGCTTTGGTTATTCTTTTAACTGGCTTAAAATTACCTAGAATTTTAGGCTGTCCGAAACCTACTTTTTCTTTAGGCTTAGAAATTGAGACAAGAGCGTCATAGTTAGATTCAGAAATTTCTTCTAAAAAACGACTGGGGTCGTTGAAACGCATCTGACCATATTGGTATCGACTATTAGCATATGATAGAGTCAGGTATTTCTCTGCTCTAGTTATCGCCACATAGAACAACCTCCTCTCCTCGTCGACTTGATCTGGAGTTGTCAGAGACATGTAAGACGGAAATAGGTTTTCTTCAAGCCCCACTACGAATACCGATTGATATTCTAGTCCTTTCGCTGCATGGACAGACATCATTGTAACCGTGTCTACTTCGTCCGCATTCTGATCTTGATCTGTCATCAAGGATATGGTCTGAAGGAAGCCTGCAAGACTTCTATCATTACTTACTTCCTCTCCTTCTTCTAAGGTATCGTCTTCTGTAAATTCTTGCATGGCATCGAGAAGCGAATTAATATTATCAATCCGACTCATTCCTTCGATGCTTGTGTCTGCTTTAAGCAAGCCCACAATTCCTGATTTCCTAGCAATAAATGAACCGAGTTCATATGCATTCATGGTCAGTAACTTAGACTGAAATGACTTAATTACGGCTACGAAATCTGCAAGTTTTTTCTGCGTCGCCCCTTTAAGTTCAGTCTGAGCCAGCGTCTCCCACATAGATAATCCTACCTCATCTGACAATTCACTAATCTTGCCGATTGTGGTTGCGCCGATTCCTCTTCTAGGATAATTGATGATTCTCTTGAGTGCTTCATCATCCTTAGGGTTTACCGTCAAGCGCAAATATGCCACTACATCCTTAATCTCCTTTCTCTGGTAGAAAGACATTCCTCCATATATACGGTAGGCAATGTTGTATCTCCTCAACTGTTCTTCGAAAATCCTAGACTGGCCATTCGTTCTGTACAAAATCGCAATCTCCTTATTCTGCAGATTGTAGCGATTCTTCTGTTCGATTATGGAATCTGCAATCCTCTTTCCTTCTTCGTTCTCAGTCATCGCCTTAATCAGCTTGATTTTCTGACCTTCTTCTTTTTCAGTCCATATTTTTTTCTGGATCTGTCTTTTATTATAGGTGATAACTTCATTAGCCGCTTCTACAATGTGTGTTGTAGATCTATAATTTTGTTCCAGCTTGAAGGTTGAGACCTGCGGAAAATCTTGTTCGAATTGTAAGATGTTTTCAATCGTAGCTCCACGGAATGAATAGATACTCTGAGCATCATCACCCACAATACAGATGTTATGCTGACTGCCATCATACATACTGAATAATTTCAGGATTTCATACTGCAAGTAATTCGTATCCTGAAACTCATCAACCATTAAATATTGAAATTGTCTTTGGTATTTTTCTCGTACTCCTTCTGGATTCTGATATAGCAATTTAAACATCTGCAATAATAAATCATCGAAATCCATGGCTCCTGCACGCATACATCTCTCAACATATTTTTCATATATGGCGTGTATAAGCGGGCGTCTATTTATCCTATCTAGGGTCATGAGGTCTTCATTCGCTACATAGGCTTTAGG
>CAZFJO010000124.1:2405-3711 GCA_964518915.1 uncultured Saprospiraceae bacterium | reverse complement strand
ACATAATGCTTAGCGAATATAATACCCTTCTTAGCGTCGTACTGTGGCTTTATTCCTGAATGAATGAAAAACTGCTTATAACTATTGTTCTTCGTATCTACAATAAAGACCTTACACGCAAGTGCGTTCTGCAGTTCTCCATGACTCTCTTTCCAGCAATGAGCCAGTTCTGCTGCCGTTGCATTATAGTTTTTCTTCCATTTTCTACCTAGAACAACCTCTAGATGTATTACTCCATTTTCAAACTTTAATAGCTTAGAGGAGAGACCATACCCTACTCTGTAATACATGTCTAAGCCTAGATAATGCTTCTTGTTGATTTTTTCGATATCCATAGCGCGTAACTAAAAACAGAAACTATGCCATAATTGAAAATGGACGCTCCGCACTGCAATTGCTATGAAAAAGAAGCCATATCTGTCTCTAACTTTCAATTATTACTGAAAGTTGAATTTAAAAATGCAATATGAAATTTTATTAAACGTTGATTATCAGATATTTATGTTAAACAAGAAAAACTTTTAGCTATCCTTAACATATTTTTGTTTAACCAGATTTGCGTTTTGTTTAACTATGATGTACATTTGAATCATCATTAACCATAACCATTGTTGATATGTCTACATTAGATTTTAACGATAAGTTTTATGCGCTTACATCTTCGCTTAACTCGTTTGCGTATAACTTGACCAAGAATGCGGAAGATGCTAAAGATCTGTTTCAAGAAACAGCTTTTAGAGCAATGTCTAACAGAGATAAGTTTCGTCCAGGTACTAATTTTAAAGCTTGGTTATTTACTATAATGAAGAACATTTTCATCAATAACTATAGAAAGAAGACCAAGAAGAATACGATTATTGACAACACCGATAATCTATACTTTATCAATAGCGGTGGAACGGCTATAGAAAATGATGCTGGAAGAAACATTCTGATGAAGGAATTGAAAGGAATGATTGCAGACTTAGACGACAGCATTAAGAAACCTTTTATGATGCATTATGTCGGTTTTAAGTATCAGGAAATAGCAGATAAGCTTGAGCTTCCGTTAGGGACAGTTAAAAGCAGAATATTCTTTGCAAGAAAAGCACTTAAGAAGGCAATAGGATTGCAATACGGAGATTTCAATCTCGTAAGAAAAGTAGCAGAAATATAAGTTTATACACATCTTATAAATGCATAAGAGGTATCTTTCTGAATCAATGAAAGATGCCTCTTTTGCGTTTAAGTGGTTCCACAACAATGGGTGGAAAGTATTTCCTTTTCAGGAGAAAACCTGGAACCGTTACCTAGAAGGCTATTCCGG
>CAZFJO010000124.1:0-2305 GCA_964518915.1 uncultured Saprospiraceae bacterium | reverse complement strand
CCGGAATCATTGCATGTAATGATGACTAAAAATGGCTACGAAGATTTTTTCTCAACGGTTAAAACAGTTGTTGTAGATGAGTGGCATGAGTTGATGGGAAGCAAGAGAGGGGTACAGACGGAATTGTTTCTTTCTAGGATGAGAGGATTAAACCCCAGTCTTAAAACGTGGGGGATTTCTGCTACCATCGGAAATATGGATGAAGCATTAGATGTTTTACTGGGTGTGGATAAACCTATGAAGAACACCATCATTAAAGCCGATATAAAAAAAATAATTAAGGTAGAAACCCTCATTCCTGAGGAGATAGAAACTTTTCCGTGGGGAGGACATCTAGGACTTAAAATGCTGGAACAAGTTCTTCCCATCATCCATGCCAGTAAGACCACCTTAATTTTTACCAATACCAGGGCACAGAGTGAAATCTGGTATCAGAAATTATTAGAAGCTGACCCAGATCTGGCCGGCGTCATTGCCATGCACCACGGTTCTATAAGCAGAGAAATCAGAGACTGGGTGGAAGACAATTTATATCAGGGACATCTAAAAGCAGTTGTGTGTACATCGAGCTTAGATTTAGGAGTAGACTTCAGACCCGTTGAATCCATAGTTCAGATAGGTAGTCCTAAAGGCGTAGCCAGATTCATACAGCGAGCAGGGCGCTCTGGACACCAGCCAGGTGCTGCAAGTAGAATCTACTTTGCACCGACACACGCACTGGAACTCATAGAAGCGGCTGCGCTCAGAAAAGCAATAGAAAAGAATCAGATTGAAAAGCGGATTCCCTACATAAGAAGTTTCGATGTTCTCATACAATATCTTCTTACGCTAGCAGTTTCCGGAGGATTCGAAGGGGCTAAAACATTCCATGAAATTAAAAACACTTTCTGCTACAACAGCATAAGTCCGGAAGAATGGGATCAGGTTTTATCGATACTCGTACACGGCAGTCAATCGCTAAAGGCTTATGATGAATACCAGAAAATCGCCTTGTATCAAGGAAAGTACAGGGTTGTCAATAAATCCATTGCCACAAGACATAAACTATCCATCGGAACCATCGTAAGCGATGGCATGATGGTACTTAAGTATGTAAGCGGAAGGAAAATAGGCCAGGTAGAAGAATGGTTCATGGCTCAACTCATTCCAGGAGATGCTTTCTGGTTTGCCGGAAGAGCACTTGAACTTGTAAGAATAAGAGGCATGACGGCTCAAGTAAAAAACTCTACTCAGAAGAACAACCGCATTCCTTCTTATATGGGAGGAAGAATGTCATTGAGTAGTGAGATGTCCGAAGAGCTTCTTGAAAAATTAAAGGGCTATCACAATGGCATTGTAGAAGATCCAGAAGTGCAATCAATCATACCCTTATTTAAACTCCAAGAAGAAAGATCCATTCTACCCAGAGGAGATCAACTTCTTGTAGAATATTTCGAATCCAAGGATGGTTACCATCTATTGATGTATCCTTTCGAAGGAAGGCTCATCCACGAAGGGATAGGAGCACTGATCGCCCAGCGTCTCTCTATGATGCAACCGATGACAATATCCATAGGCATGAATGATTATGGACTGGAGTTGCTATCCGATACAAAACTAGACATCGAGGCCATAATCACCCCGGATCTTTTCAGCACCCAGAACCTAGCCAGTGATATACAAGCAAGTCTCAATGCAGTTGAGATGGCAAGAAGAAGATTTCGAGATATAGCTAAAATCTCAGGACTCTTATTCTCCGGTTTTCCCGGAAATGAAAAAAAAGCAAGGCACTTACAGACTTCTAGCCAACTGCTTTTTGAGGTATTCAGAGAATATGAAGCCGATAACTTGCTTTATCTACAGACGTACGATGAGGTTATGACCTTCCAGTTAGAAGAAGCAAGACTGAGAAAAGTACTGAACCGTATCCAGACTCAAGAAATCACCATTGTAAGACCTAAAAATTTCAGCCCACTTGCCTTTCCCATAGCAGTGGATCGCTTGCGAGAACAGTTGAGTTCTGAAAAGCTTTCTGATAGAATAGAGAAAATGAAAATGGAGCTTCTTAAGTAAATTATTGCCCACAATTAATTGGTATAGAATTTGTCATAAAGACATTGCTTTTTATCCCAAAAGCAGATTGGGAGCAATTATGTAAAATATTAAGCACGCTTAAGAAAAAGTTTATATATTTGCATCCCATTTTAATGGTCGCGTGGCCGAGTGGTTAGGCAGAGGTCTGCAAAACCTTGTACAGCGGTTCGAATCCGCTCGCGACCTCAACTTAGATTAAAGCTCATCTTTTTAGATGGGCTTTTTCTTTTTG
>CAZFJO010000123.1:0-10572 GCA_964518915.1 uncultured Saprospiraceae bacterium | reverse complement strand
ACCAAGTGGATCAGTGAAGACAGGTTGTTTTATTACAGTAAGGATAAACTGTATCATGCGGTGCGCACAGATGGAAAATGGATAAGCAAGGATTTAAATCTACCCATCGTATCTTCTAAACTTATCCGATTGAGTTCCGTTATCAGTAGAGATGGAAAGGATGGTTTCTGGGTAGCTACTTTACAAGGTCTAGCCCGTCTTAATAATGAAGGCGCCATTGTAAAGCATATTGATTTTGCAGAAAATGATTTTTCACTTTCAGAGGGAGAGTCTATCATAGACATAATTCCGGATGCAGAAGGAAACCTAATAGTAGGGACTAATCATCGAGTACTATCGCTTGCATCGCTAAAACCTTTTAAGCATCCGCTTCTGGTAGAATGTGGATTCGATTCTGAAAATACAAGAGAAGTTATCGAAGCGGGAGAATTCATATGGATAAGTAATTCCTCCGGCACCTACAGATGGAATAAGAGTGGTTTAAATTGTCCTTCTAAAATATCAGATTATGCAAGTGCTCCTATGCATTATGGAAGTGATGGGGGCATCTACATTGTCAGTAGGAAGGATGATTATTCATCACTGCATGTAATGTCTAATGATGATTCCATGGTCAGAAAAATTGACCTTTCTTGCCTAGAAAATTCTTATGGAGGTTCATGGAAAATTATAGAGGACAATCAGAATAGAATGTTTATTTCGATATGGAATGATCTTATCATCTATGATCTGTCAGATGGTTCATGTAGTCGTCTTGGTTTAAATAATCATGGCATTGATAACCCAGGAATCATAGACATCTTCATCGACGATGACGACAACTTGTGGATCGGTACGATGAATCAAGGATTACTCAGAATTGATGATGTAAGTAAAATTAAACTTCACGGATTATTAGATATTAAAAGATTTATTCATGATCCTATAGATCAAGGTTCGATATCCTCTAGTCTGATTCAAGCCATCCATCAAGATCAGCAGGGGCAATTATGGTTCGGTACGGATGGTGGGTTGAATCTATTTAACCCAGAAAATGAAACTTTCATCTCTTATACGCGCAACGACCGTATGGTCGATGATAAAATCCTAAGTATTACCAGCGATGATAGAGGAAGAATATGGATGGGAACGATCAGCCATGGTATATGTGTGTTCTATCCAGAGGAAGGGAACTTTAAAAACTTTACGGTAGAAAATGGACTATATGGCAATGCCATGATGCTGAGTTCAATTGCTCATGATGCATCAGGTAGAATATGGATGGGATCCCATGCTGGGCTGCATGCTTTCTTACCCCATGAAGTAAATAAGGATATCACAACTGTACCATCTATTTTATGGGAGTCCTACAAGACTTTTTCAGACGAACAATCTTCGTTACACTTCGTAGACCGATTAGATGATTCACAACTAGAAATTTCCCATCAGACAGATGCGGTGAGCTTTAAGTTTTCAATTCCCCAATTATTAGAGCCAGAAAAAATACTATTGAGATACAAGCTAGGCTCTGATGGTAATAAGTGGTTTCCGAGTCAGAACTCAGGAGAAATCATTCTTGCCGATATGCCTTATGGCAACCAAGAGCTCATCGTACAAGCGTATGTTCAGAACGAGTGGCAGATCCAGAATAAACCTATTCATATTCGGTTTAACCCTCCTTGGTATAGGACATCCCTTGCATACATGTGTTACTTGATGTTCCTCTTGTATGCTGTTTATGCATTTTATAATCTACAAGTAAAACGTAAGGTTGCCGAAGCAGACAAGAAGAATGCAGAACTCCTTATGGACAGTCGAAATAAGTGGTTTCAGCAGATTGCTCATGAATTTAAAAACCCCATAACCATCATATATAGTGCCACAGACCAATTGGTAGAAAACCAACAAGATGATAATGCGTATCACATCACCAGTATTAAGAATCAAGCGCAACACTTAAATAATCAAGTTGAAAACATACTGCAGATTGCTAAGATTAAGAATCAGAAAGAAGTAATAAATCTCCAATCAGGTGACTTTATTGCTTTCGTAAATTATACCATTTACTCGTATTCGAGCCTAGCGGAAGAACGAAATATTACACTTTCTATTGAATGCGAGATTGAAGAATTATACATAGATTTTGACTTAGATAAGTGGAGAAAAATACTCTCTAACCTGGTTTCTAATGCACTCAAGTTTACGCCCGCTTCAGGAGAGGTTAAGGTCCTTTTATACAGAAGTGAAGAAGGTGTGCTTGAGTTAAATGTTGTAGATAATGGAAAGGGGCTTGCAGGGGTCGAACCGGAAGATCTTTTTGAGCCATTTGCTCAGCATCCTGAGGATACAGATCAAGGGACTGGATTAGGCTTATCGCTTACCAGAGAACTTGTTGAGATCATGGGAGGAGAGATCAAGGCATTTAATAATGAAAGTGGGGGAGCTACATTTCAGATTCTATTTCAGGTAGAAGAAGTAGAACATTCCATCGTCTCTACTGGTCATCTGATAGACAATGAAAAACCACTGGTGTTGATTGCAGAGGATCATCCAGAGGTGAGATCCTATATACAGTATTGTGTATCTGCTAGTTATCAAGTTGTTCTTGCGGATGCTGGCGACAAAGCTTGGAACTTGTGTTTAGATCGCATTCCAGATCTCGTAATCACTGATGCAATTATGCCAGGAATGAATGGTTATGAACTGTGCGATAAAATCAGATCGACTGAAGCCACAGATCATATTCCCATAGTCATGCTTACAGGTAAATCTGGACAGATCGATAAGCTTAAGGCATTGGAAGGTGGTGCAGATTCATTTCTTGCTAAACCCTTCGAGAAAGAAGAATTGCTTATCCGATTAGACAACCTTATCAAGACAAGAAAACGCTTGCGTTTAAAATACGCACAGGGAATCGAAACAGGGCAAGCAGGAAGCCCTAAGCAAGATGCTTTCATGGAGTCGATTCTTGACACCATAGTAAGATTTATAGATGACGATACATTTGCGGTACAGCGATTAGCAGATGAAATGCACATGAGTAGAGTGCATCTATATAGAAAAATGAAAGCACTTACAGATTTATCCCCTAATCAATATATCAGGAAGGTGAGAATGAGGGAAGCAAGAAAGACGCTTCAATCGTCGGAATGCACAGTAAGTGAAGTGGCATATAGTGTGGGATTTAAAGATCCATCCTATTTCAGTAAGATCTATATGGAAGAATATGGTAAGTCGCCATCTCAAGAGAAAAGCCAGTAAAAATGGGTGTGTGTTACATAATTACCTAGTAATGTAACATAGTTGTATGTAGGTAGGAAGTGCATCGTCGATATTTGTGATTGAAAACAATCACCTAATGAAAACAACACTTTTCACGAGTCAGAAACAGACGCTAACTATGCTGTGGCTAATCATAGTGACCTGTGCCTATGGTCAGAAATCACAGCTTAACGATGAATTCGACAATCCATGCTCACTGTCAGAATGGAACAACATTGTAGATGTAGAAGGATGGGATGCAGAACAGTTGCAAGAGTTAAACATTTCTGATTCCATTTCTGGTAGCCTGATGATGAGGCCATGGACGAGTGCTTGGTTCGAGGACTATAGAGGAACCTTGATTTTTAAGGAAGCGTCTGGAAATTTTACTTTTACCTCAGAAGTTACGGCCTTGAATGGCATGAATGAAACCGTTTTACCAGGGTCTACTTTTTCACTGGCGGGTTTAATGATACGATCCCCTAAAACCATAACCGATGCTCCTAATCAATGGGTAAGTGGTGATGAGAATTATGTTTTCCTGTCTATAGGAAGAGCTGATTCAGGAGATGGCGGCAGCTGGCAATTCGAGGTGAAGAATACGGTTTCTAGCAACAGTAATCTTTTTATTTCTAACATACCCAGTAACATAGCTACGATTCGGATGGTGAGAAAAGACAATGCCTTATTGGTATTGTATCGGATAGGAGGAAATCCATGGGTTGTACACCGACGGTATGATAGGCCAGACCTTCCAGACACGGTACAGCTAGGTTTCGTAACGTACACCGACTGGCCCAATGTCAATGTCTATAGCTACGAGGATCACAATAATAATGTGCTCAATAGTGGATACGAAAATCGCAACTGGGAAGCAGACTTAACAGGGGCTTTCAACTATGCAAGATTTGACACGGCCCAAGTACCTCCGGCTATGGATCATTTAGATCTGACAGATGCTGCCGCAGCTTCTGATGGTGATTTGTTGAATTGGTTTGGGGATGATTCTGCTCCCGCAGTTACATTTGACGGAAGTGAGTGGATAGGCTTGATTGATTCAGACTGGAACAATCCGAGCAACTGGAGGGATGGAGGAATACCAGCTTCAGGAGATAGTGTATGGATTAGAAACAGCTCTTGCGCCCAAGTTCATCCGCCGATTGTGCCAGCAGGATTACCCACCTTATCTTCCTTAAGGATAAGCAGTGGAGCCCAGTTAACTATACCTGATGGTGTCGTACTCGTTATAGACTTGCAGGCTCCTGGATCAAGCGTGACTAATGAGGGTAATATACTTGTAGATGGTGTATTGCAAGTGATGCATGCCAGCCAGAGAGAAGTGAGAAATAGGAATAACATTACCGTATCTGAATCAGGGCAATTGATAATCGATCCTTAGTTGATGCGTAGCACAATTTAGGTACAATGATTGCAGTTCAAGGAATGTGATATTTAATTCGATGAACTATAGATTACTTGGTGCCTTATTCTGTGCTTTTATCCTGTTAGGTGGGTGCAAGAAACTAGACGAGAAAGATGGGAAAGTAAGTACACCCTTAACATTGACTGAGCATGAAAAATGGGCGCTTGGATTTTTTGATGAGTTTGCCCATCGGATGGATGATTGTAATTGTCCAGGAGGGGCATTAGGAATCGTTAAAGACTCGACCATTGTTTTTGCTTCTGGGCATGGACGGTTGTCGGTAGATACTTCAGCTCAAGTAACAAGCAATACGGTTTTTAGGATAGGAAGTCTTTCTAAGACATTTGCGGCAGTATTGTCATCTAAGTTGGTTGATGAAGGACATTTTTCATGGAGCGATAGAGTAGTGGATCACCTTCCAGATTTTCGATTGAAAGATTCATTACAGACAAGGCGGATTACGATACGCCATCTACTGTCTCACAGCATAGGCATACCTCGTCACTCTTATACGAATCTGATCGAGTATGGAAAGTCAATAGATGTGATTTTCGGTGAAATGCATAAAGTCAGAATCTTGCACGAGGAGGGAAAAATGTTTGCTTATCAGAATGCAGCATATTCTTTTATGGAGAAGATCATTGAAAAGTACCGGCCAGGGTTGAGTTATGCGGAAGTTCTCCGGAATGAGATATTGAATCCACTGGATATGTATTACGCAAGTACAAGTAAGGAGGCCTTGCTGTCGGCGCCGGAGTATGCGTTGCCACATCGGTTTAATCATACGAGGGATGAGTTTCAGTTGCGAAAAATCAACGATAAGTATTACAACTCTGTGTCTTCTGGTGGGGTCAATGCATCCATCCTTGATATGGCTAAGTACTTAAGCTTTTTATCTAGGCAAGATCCTGAAATTATAAGTAGGGATCGGCTTGAAGATTTATGGGAGATTAACATTCGTACCGTTGAAGGCAGAAAGTATTACAAGAGATGGAAAGGAGTGAAAGGGACTTATTATGGTATGGGTTTTCGAATCTTGAAGTATTACGATAAGGAGTTGATATACCATGGAGGATTTGTCAATGGTTACCGCGGGGAACTTGCTATAGACCCTACCTCAGGAATGGGTATCGTTGTTCTTATGAATGGAACTTGTGATTACTCTAAGGAAGTTGTCGATCATTTTTACACTTCTTATTTTGACCGATTCGGTCGTGGGTAATTATCTCGCTTCACGCAAATGTTGTTTTATTCTATAAGATTAAGGATAAGTGATTTGATCTAAAGACGGTAAAGTCTTCATTATAGAACTTGTAATATATAGCAATAGACTAGCTATCATTTCGTTTTATTAACAGCAATCCCTATGTTGATTAATTCCAAACGCTATAAGAAATTTTAGGGCTCTAAATGGGATTAAGATTTAGTATTAGATCATTTTATAATGGACTCTTTATTTTAAAGAAATGAAACCTGTCTTCTTCCTACTTCTGGCTTTCTCTTATACACTTAAGATAGCAGGTCAGGATGCTGTAGATTATCAACATCTTCGAATGGATGCTACCTTTCAGCACATAAGCTGCAATGTCGCTATTGGTGGTGATGATAATGGAAACAGTGAAATGGAAATATTATACAAGCTTCAGTCTACTTCTAATTATCTTCAAGCAGCACAGTGTATGCGCGCAATGCCCTCGATGATTGTTGATGGCTCTGCATTGAACATGAATTTTCATGCGGGTTCAGCTATGTTTCTGGAGGTAGATGCGATGTATGATATCCGCATTATCTTAAGTGATCCGGATGGAGGTAATACGACTATCGATACCACAATAAAAACCAAGGCTTATCCGGAGCGTCCACCTATGGCCAACATCATTTCTATTTCTGCACTAGATGGATCAGATGCGATTCAATCTGCGATTAATATGGCTAATGCCGGAGATATTATTGAAGTCGATAATGGTATGTATGGTGCTTTTGAAATTGACAAAGACAGTGTCTTCATTGTAGCTAAAAATCAAGGAGGAGCAATTATAAATGGCAACAATACAGATAGAGGTATCATTACAATTGGAAACTTCAGTGATAGTACTCAACATATTTTCATTGATGGCTTCATTATTCGCAATGGTCGCTGGGCAATCGATGCGCAGAATACCCAGTACTTAACAATTCAAAATTGCAGTATTACAGATGTTGGCTATGGAATCGTCAATCGACGTGCCAATGGCTGGGAACATGACCAGTATATCACGAACAATAAGTTCGAAGGTAGAACGATATGGCCACAGTCTGATGGCAACATACCCGGAGAAAGAGCTATAGATATACGAGGCAACAACAATGTTGTGAGTTACAACACGATTACCGATTTTGGAGATGGAATTACAACAGACGGACCTCCTTATCTAATTTCTTATAGTCTAGATATCCACCACAATGATATCTCCCGTATTGTAGATGACTTGATTGAAGTCGACGGTATGGTTTCTAACTCACGCGTGTACAGTAATAGAGCATATAATGGTCGTGCTGGTGTAAGCCTAGCACCGGTATTTGGAGGACCTGCATATGTTTTTCGGAATGAATTCGTAAATATGGAGAATTCGACTTACAAGATGAATCGAAAACCTGCTGGATTGTACATAATCCATAACACTGCGATTCAAGAAGGAGATGGTATGAGTTCACCTGCTGGATGGCAGAATACCATCATGAAGAACAATATAGTATATGCCGGAAACTATTGTTTCCAAGAATATGGATTGGTTTCTGGATCAACAGATGACTGGGATTTCAATGCTTATTATTCTAGTCGAGCTGGCAGCAGTGGAGAACCTTGGTTCAAGTGGAACGATGTTCGTTATGCAGATCTTTCTGAACTCAATACAAATACCAATATTGAAGCAAATGGAATGAAAATAGAAATCTCTAATTTAACCAACATTTCACTTCCTACAGACCCATTTACAGAAGTCTTTTCTACATCGTTCGATCTTTCTCCAGTTGCTAATGCAAGTCATCTTAATAATGGGCAGTCTCTGCAAAACATAAATCTGCCTTATGTGTCAGATGGAATGCCCGACATCGGAGCACGTGAATATGGTGCTCAACCTGAGCGATACGGGCATGATTTTAACAATGTGTGTGGCAATGCTAGTAGTATGATTCTTCATTGGAATGGATCAGTGAGTCATTCTTGGACAGACCGTCACAATTGGAGTCCTTGTGGACTGCCGACGAGTGAAACTACTGTAATAATTCCTGATGGTTTGGTTCGTTACCCTAGCGTATTCCTTTATTCGGAGATCGGTGAACTTAGGCTTGGAAACTGAGTGAAGCGGTTTAGTTCAATCCTGTTTTTCCAGCAAGAATCTCTTACTGGACCATGGTCGGGGCAGTTTTAGCCCAACTAAAAAGTATATATTTGAAAAAAGATCAAAAATGCCATTATGCTATCCTTCTATTAATTTATCATCCTTTTTACTCACTAGGGGGCGTCCATTTTGCCCATCGAGAGGGGTAAAGTCGAAAAAATTTAAACTGGATTTTTCCATATTTGTTTTAACTTTTTCTGATACAACTAAACCTGTTGAAAAAATAGATGTGGGGATAGCATCATAGTTAACGTCTGCTTTTATAACAAGATGATCTACAATAAATACCTCTGGGTATTTAAATGGGTAAACTTCTCTGCTCAGTACTTTATACAACATTTCAGAATCTAAGCTATGTGCTCTGGACTTCTTAGTCAAGTCATTCCAGATGGAGAATTTAGTAGAATTAACATCGATGTATTCTGCACCGTCTGATAGTAATTTAAGTATGTAATAATGACGTGCTTCTGTACTTTTTTTCTTTACACTTACATTGCACACTATATAATCAGGAATATTATGGTCTAACCAAAAATCAATGCCTTCTTTCGATAGAATATGACATTTATGAGAAGTAAATGTTATAGGAATTATGGCGTCTGTATATTTTGCCCTATTATTTAATTCAATAGTCTTAAAATTAGGATCGAATTTAGAATCATCATATTCCCAATTTTTAAGTTGACTATGATTAATATCTGATTCTAAAAAATCAGAAATCTGCGGTATAATACCTGTTTTCTTAATGGAAAAAGATGCTTTATAATAATGTGATTTTCTCATACTAGGCTCCTCGTAAAAACAAAGGGAGCAAGGTTAAACTTACTTCCTTTATATATCATAAAATTACTCAGCTTTAACAAATAGAGGACGCCCATTTTTTCCATTTAAAGGGCTAAAATCAAAAACATCAATGCTATTATCCTCCAAATAAAGCTTCCCCTTCTCTGAAAAAATCAAACCATGGCCTAATTTCCCAACCGGGAAAACATCAAATTCAAAATTATTTAATAAAACCAATTTTGAAGCTCTTAAAACTAATGGATATTTTATTGGGTAAGTTTTCCAATTTATTATGGATTTCAATGCATCTGTGTGAAAATCATGAGATTCAATTAAGCCTGTTTCATCATTCTTTATATGAAACACTGAGGCGTTGTAATCAATAAATTCTACCCCATTGGGTATAATTTTAAAGACGTAATAAATTCTTGCTTCTTTATTTTTTTTCCCTACACTAACAGGATAAAAGATATGATCTGGCAAACTAAGCTCTGAAAGCAAATCTTTTAGTACTTCTGAAACTAAGGTGCATCTATTATTTGAAAATGAAGCAACTGAAATTATATTAGTGAAATTAGATTTCCTATCTAACTCAAAGAATTCAAACGCTGGAAAATCCCGATTAGTACTGAATTCCCAATTGACCAACTCTTCAAAATTATAGTTTGATGTAGGAAATTATTGAACTTGGGGGTCTGTCCCAGGGTTTTTGATTGAAAGAGATGCTTTATAATAACGAGCTTTTTTCATGTTTTCAATTCATATGAAATTACAGGGAATAAGTGTAGCCTTACTATCTATATGTTTTTTTAGACTTATCAAATTTTAATCACAAGGGGGTTCCCATTTTTTCCATCTAGTGGCGTAAACTCGAATATATCTAAATCAGATTTTTCCATTTCCTTTTTAAACTTTTCAGAAACTACAAATGGGAAAACAAGAAAACTCAAAGGGAATAAATCTAAATTACAATTACTGTTAAGGATTATTTTATCTGATACCAAAACCCACGGATGTTTATACGGTTTTGGTTCTTGATTTAGAATAGATTCGATTTGTGCTATTGAAAAATCAGCTGTTTTAGTTTCTTTAGTTCTACTATTTCTAAGGTAGAAATGAGTTTTATTTATATCTATATGGTTAGTTCCAAATTCTGTGAATTTCAACAGAGAATAACCACTAAAGATTCTGTCATTTTTAGACAGGCTTACTTCGAAAACTACATTTTCTGCAAGCGATTGACTGCTGAAAAAATCAAGTGACTTACCACTTACAACCATGCATCTAGATAGCGAAAAAACAACGCAACCTATTAGATCAGTGAGATTTGCCTTTCTTTCTAGTACTATAGGTCCAAATTCTGGATTTTCTCCGCTATCACTATATTGCCAATCTAGAAATTCCTGATATTTGAATTTAGATGATGGATAATTTTCTGCTTGTGGTACAACTCCGGCCTTACTGATTGATTTATTTACTAGATAATACATATTCAAATAATTATATCGATTAAATCTTTTCCAATATCTAACTGGGATGAAATTATATTTTGAATGTTGATAAGTTCGTCGAAGGCTTCATCTGGTGATATTCTTGGGTTTTCTTGGAAAATTTTTAAAATTTCCGAATCTAAATAATCATTATATTTTTGATGATCTTTTCCATGTCTCACAGCATCAAGAGCGTATCCATTTCCTTTAGCGTTCATATGAAATCTACCTGACTCAGCTGCCCGCTGTATAAGAG
>CAZFJO010000122.1:0-10744 GCA_964518915.1 uncultured Saprospiraceae bacterium | reverse complement strand
ATCCATACCTGCTTGTTGCAGCAGATATTGACAACAGTATGTCGATCACGGGTATTGATGTTCTGCAATTAAGAAGAGCTGTTCTAGGAGTTTCTAAAGAATTTAAGAACAATACGAGTTGGAGAATGGTGGAAGCAGAATATGCCTTCCCAGAAGCGGATGATCCATTCTTAGAGCAATGGCCTGAATCTTATGAAGTAGTAGATCTTGATAGAAATATGAATGTAGATTTCGTTGCGCTGAAAGTAGGTGATATCAATGGTTCTGCAGAAGTAAGTTCTAGAGGAAACATAGATACGCGTAATCTAGAAAATGAATTCTTAAGATACGTTATCCGTGATGGTGAGATAGATATCTATGCAATGAGAGATATAGATCTGTCTGGATTCCAGATGTCTTTAGATCTAGATGTAGAGATTTATGACATTAATTCAGACCTTCCAGAATGGAAAGCATCGATGTCACACATATCTGATGAAAAGGTATACATATCGTATGGTAATACACGTTCAACTTATCTTGAGAAGGACAGTAAGATTATGACATTGTCCACGGTAGCAAAAGCTACGGAAATCAAGATCGGAGAAGATCTTACCTCTGAATTATACATGGGTAACGAGCTTGATGTGAAATCAATTTCACTCGTAGAAGGTGTAGATAGCAGAATTGTCAATGTACAGAACAGACCTAATCCATGGACGAGCTCTACGGACATTGTATTCTATCTACCAGCAGACGATCAAGTTGTTTCTAAGGTTTATGATGCAACAGGAAAAGTTGTTGTCAGAAACAAGGAAGCTTTCTCAGCGGGTAATAATACCATTACAGTTACAAGAGATCAACTGGAAGGTCCAGGTATTTATTACTATGAGCTTATAACAAGATCTGGTGTAATTAGTAACAAGATGATCTTAATAGAATAACAAGTAATTCAGCAACTATCATAGATGGTCAATCAGAAGTGTCTGGTTGACCATTTTTTATATATGTTAAAATTTTATAATATATACGTATTTTTTTATTATATATTACGAATATTTATATATTTACACCATGACTTACCTGAGTCTAGATATAGAATCGTAATCCTGATTCTAATAGAGTGTTTAATATTTTAGTCAAGGATTTATTTTAATTATTTAATAACCTACTTTACTTACATCGATGAGAAAACTACACCGACTCTGCTCAAGAGGCAGGAAAAAGGTACATGTACCTTTTATCTTGAAATTTTCTATGTTACTTCTGTTTATTACTGGTCTAAATATTTCAGGGTATGGTCAGGAAGGAACCATAAGTCACCTTGATGTAAATGGAAATTGGTCTGGAATAGACGCCAATGGTAATTCAATTATAAAATGGGTCATTAAAGTATGTACAGATGGACCTGTGGATAGCGTAAAAGTTTTTACACCTAGTACAAGTATGGAGGGCGCTGGTGTTGCTAATATGCTCGGCGATGATGATTCTCCAGGAAATACTTCGAATACGTTATGTTGTCCTGGAAACTGGACGACAGTCAATGGCGGTAGATTGTCAGGTAGTAGAGTAACAAGATGTGGAGGGCCAAATGGTGAAATAACACCTAACGGTGGTTTAGATTTTACGCAATCCGGAACTGGATGTGCTGAAATTACGTGGACGAGTTATTCTAAAGATTACGATTCTTCCGGTGATGATGAAAACCATTATGTAGTTGCTGCTGCATGTGTTGCTTGTGATGAACCGGATAATTATGATTGTACCGGGGAAGATTCTAATGGCAACCAAGGTTGTACAGCAGTAATTCCTAATTCTAATATTCCAGCATGTACCAATGTAGTGGATTGTGCAGATATTGCAACGAATAATTATGAACAGATATTAGGATTAAGTTTTGGGCTAGATACAGTGATAAAGCATAAAGAGGGATATGTGGAACTGGTTACTGCCCACATTACTTGTCATCACGGTGAAGCAGATTATGTAACAGGAAGAGAATTGTCTAGTCCTGCAGGCACCATGGGTGATTTCGATGTATTGCCTCGCGACATAAAAAATATCGAGATTGTATCTCCGGAATTTGCTCGGTTTTCAAGTTTTGGAACGCTAGACAGTGTAAGAATTGAAAACCCTAACATTGTTATGCTTCAACCTGCGCCAGCATTTGCCCCCTTCGGTGCAACAATTCCATTTACGAGCGAAACTGCCCAATCATTAACTTCAGATGCTTCTACTTTATCTGTATCTGCTGCTATAAATGGAGTGGGGGATATGCCTAACAATTCTAATGGTGTAGAAGAACTAGGTTGCGAAACATTTATGGAAATATGCGATACAATATATGTGCATTCCTTCTGGACTCCAGATGGCAACTTAACCAATTGTTCGAGATTTATTCAGACATACGTGGATGATTACTGTCCTGGAGCAGGTGTTCAAGGTGTGGATTCTGGTAGTGGCTATCAGCAAGTAGGTGGAGTATCAGAAGGCCCTCCAAGGGAACTTTCTGATCAGATTATTGATAATGCAGCTAACCCAGATGATGAAAATGGAGATTGTGATGCTACAATAGTAAATACATGTGGCGCAGCATCGGGGGATGATTGCACAGGAGAAACGATAGCTATATGTCTTGAAGAACCTGCTATAGCATTAACAAAGAGTGTTATAAATGTAGGCGAGGATATAAATGACCCCGATTTTTATTTCGTCGATTTCGAAATATTGGTCTGTAATGATGAGGATTCGGAGTTTATTCTAGAAGATGTAGATTTAGAAGATCCTTTGCTCTCGTGTATTGACGGGGCAGAAGTTGTTCCCAATTCTGTAACCATTGATCCTACAGTTATTCCAAGTAATTGTGTCGCAGGATCTGGATTCCCTATGCCTAATATGTCATATAATGGAGATTCAGATGTAAACTTGACAGATGGAAATGGTGCCATAGACCCAGGGTCCTGTATAAGGGTTACTTTTCAGGCGAGAATTCCTTTTGAGGCACTTAACAGTGGTTCAGAAACCAATAAAGCAAATGTAAGTGCAACAGATATAACGGGAAATTTTACAGTTACTGAAAATGCCGAGACTATTATTCCACTGCCACAACCCGATTTAGCTCTCACTAAATCGACAAGCATCACTTCACCTGTAGATACAGGTGATATAGTAACGTTTACCATTGAGATTACGAATCAAGGTGATGTACCTATGGATTCAGTAAAGGTCAATGATTATGTGCCTGCCGGTCTTATGTTTAATGCAGCTACATCTGATCCAGACTGGATGTTAATGGATGATACAGTTATGATTGTTCTACAAGGAGCTGACTTAGGAGCAGATAGTAGGTTAGAAATGAATGAGAGTGTCACTATAGATATAGATTTCAAGGTATTACCTGCGCTAGACGTTTCAGATTATGTTAATATTTCTGAGATTAGTGAAATGTGGGATACCCTCGGATTACCTAGGGGAAACCAAGATATAGATAGTACGCCGGATAATGATCCTGATAACGATGCCGGTGGAGCAGTAAACACTCCAAGTGATGATGCTACCGGTGGCAATGGAATGGGTTCAGCAGGTGGGACAGATCCTATGACGGATGAAGATGATTCAGATCCAGCTACTTTACCTGTTATGGATCTGGCTTTAGCCAAAAGAATAGATGCGACCAGTATTCCAGCTACTGGAATATTTATGGCAGATGATATGATACTCTATAATATCCAGATTATAAATCAAGGAAACATAGAGGCTGTTAATGTAGAAGTAAAAGATACGATTCCTTGTGGATTTAATTATGTAACATCATCTGGATGGACCGGAAGTGCGCCAGTACTTACACATTTAATATCATCCCTTGATCCAGGTGCAGATACTACACTACAGATAATTCTTGAACTAAAATCGACTGCAGACGTTGAGGCAGATTGCGCTGGTGTAAACCCTAATGACTGGTATATTAACAGGAGTTATATCGATGAAATTAATGCAGTTATAGAAGGGGTGGAAATGCCTGTAGGAGACATTGATTCAGACCCTGGTCCGATGACTCCAGAAGAATTGGCAACAAGGCCAATTGCAACAGGAGATAATAATGTTGACAGTAAAGATAATGATGGTATAGGTAGTCAAGATGATTCAGATCCTGCTGGTATACAGGTATTTGATTTAGCCCTAAGGAAAGTCTTGAACCCCAATGAAAACCCATATAATGTAGGAGATACAGCAACTTTTGAGATCTGCGTTTTTAACCAGAATACGGTACCTACGGATAGTATTGTTATAACAGATTATATTCCGATAGGTTACACCTATGTTTCTACACCTAACAATGATCTTGTAGGGTGGGATTATGATATGGGAACCAGTCAAGCTACGGCTTCTATATTTAGTAATTTTCCTGAAGGAGATAGTTTAGGTTTCGGAGATTCGGTCTGTGTTTCTATTGATCTGGAAGTTCAATTCGAAGATGACTATGTAAACACAGCGGAAATTACATCCGCACAAATCCTTGTAGATTCAATTGTTATTACAGAACCTATGGAAGGTTTATTCGACACTTCAATTGTAACCATGCAATTTGTCGTAATGGAAGATAATGATGGAAGTTTCGATAATGATCCATCGGATGATGCTGGAGGACTCATCGATAGTCCTAGTGATGATGAATTGAATGGGAATGGAAACGGTGGTCCCTTAACTGGTGATGCAGTAGGAGATTCAGATGATTCAGATGTTGCTTTTATAGAGTTGATTCCTATGAGCATAGGTAACCAAGTATGGTCTGATGATAATAACAATGGTGAACTGGATGATGGAGAGTTACCTATCGAAGGAGTAGAAGTGGTTATTCACTTTATAGATCCAGAAACTGGATTATGTGAAGCACTTGATACCGTGTATACGGATATAGATGGGTTGTACTTATTTGATTCACTCGGAATGGGTGATTATATTATAGAAATAACTCCTGCCAATTTTGATCCAGGAGGTCCACTTGAAGATTTTAGTTCGAGTACAGGCAGTGGGGCTAATACGATGGAAGGACCATATGAGGATGACTTGTCAGCCATCGATCCTGATGACAATACTAATATTGATGACAATGGAGTACTTGATGGAAATGTCAATTTTCCAGGAAGTGTAGTAAGCGACACCATAACATTAGAAGTCGGTGAAGAACCTGAACTAGAAGGACTCAATCCATTTGATATGGATAATGATATGAGTGGAGCGGAAGATGAAAACAGCAACTTGACAGTTGATTTTGGATTTGTCCCATTTCATAGCATAGGAAATCAAGTATGGGAAGATAATAACAACAATGGAGTCATTGATCATGATGAAATGTTGCTAGAAGGTGTAGCAGTCATTCTACATTATGTAGATGAGAATGGAGACTGCATCGTAATTGATACGGTATTTACAGATGCTGATGGACAGTACTTATTCGACAGTTTATCTGCAGGTAACTACATAGTAGAACTGGCTGAATCCAACTTCGAAGACGACGGACCATTCGATAATTATGTAAGCAGTACAGGTGGTGACTCAGACTTGATGGAAGGACCTAATGAGGATGCAATGATGCCGCTTGAAACAGATGGTGGACTAGATAATACGGGTGATCATGGTGTGCTAGGATTGCACGGTTTCCCAGGAATTGCTAGTGATACGATAGCACTTGGTAATGATGAACCTGAGTTAGAAGGTGATGACCCTCTAGATAGTAACAATGATATGAGTGGCGCAGAAGATGACATGAGCAATCTTACGATTGATTTCGGACTGGTACCTCTGCATAGCATAGGAAATCAGGTGTGGCATGACGTGAATAATGATGGGGTGCTTGACGATGGAGAAACTGAAATTGAAGGCGTAGAGGTAGTGCTCCATTACGTGGATGAGAATGGAGTATGTGTTGTAGTAGATACAGTATATACGGATGTAAATGGACAATACTTGTTCGATACTATACCTGCTGGTGACTACATCGTAGAAATAACTCCAGCTAATTTCGAAGAAGGAGGTCCTCTAGAAAATTATGCAAGTAGCTCGGGAGGAGGACCACAAGACTTAAGTAGTGGGCCTAACGAGGATCCGAGTATGCAGATCGATCCAGACAATAATATGAATTTAGATGACAATGGTGTTCTGGATGGTAATGCCATGTTCCCAGGAAGTGTGGTAAGTGATACTTTAAGTCTAGGTGAAATGGAACCCGCACTTGAGGGCAATAATCCACTAGATATGGACAACGATATGAGTGGTGCAGCAGATGACAACAGCAACTTAACGGTAGATTTCGGATTTGTTCAGATGCATAGTGTAGGAAATCAAGTATGGGAAGATTCAAATAATAATGGAGTTCTCGATGATGGAGAAGAACCGATAGAAGGTGTAGAAATAGTACTACATTATGTAGACGAGGATGGTGACTGTATAGTAGTAGATACAGTTCTTACGGATATTGATGGACTGTACTTATTTGACAGTCTACTGATGGGTGAATATATCATAGAGATTACACCAGAAAATTTTGATCCAGGTGGACCCCTTGAGTTTTATGGATCAAGTACTGGAAATGGTGGAGATGTAAGTGGAGGCCCATTTGAGGATGACTTGTCAGCCATCGATCCAGATAATAATACAAATATTGATGACAATGGTGTTCTGGATGGTAATGCCATGTTTCCTGGAAGTGTGGTAAGTGATACCTTAAGCCTAGGCGAAATGGAACCCGAACTTGAAGACGATAACCCACTGGATGAGGATAACGATATGAGTGGTGCTGCAGATGATAACAGCAACTTGACAGTAGACTTCGGTTTTGTACCACTTCATAGTGTAGGAAATCAAGTATGGGAAGATAATAACAATAATGGAGTCATTGATGATGGTGAAATGTTGCTAGAAGATGTTGCAGTCATTCTCCATTTCGTTGATGAGAATGGAGTATGCATTGTAATTGATACGGTATTCACGGATGCTGATGGACAGTACTTATTCGATAGTTTAGCTCCAGGCCCCTACATAGTAGAGCTTGCTGCGGAGAACTTCGAAGATGGCGGACCATTCGATAATTATGTGAGTAGTACAGGTGGTGATTCAGACCTGATGGAAGGTCCTAATGAAGATTTTATGATGCCGCTTGAAACAGATGGTGTTATGGATAATACCGGTGATCATGGTGTACTAGGCTTGCATGGTTTCCCAGGCATAGCTAGTGATACAATTAATCTAGGTAACGATGAACCCGAGATGGAAGGAGACAATCCACTGGATAGTGATAATGATATGAGTGGTACAAGCGATGACATGAGTAACCTCACGATCGACTTCGGGCTGGTACCTCTGCATAGCATAGGAAATCAGGTGTGGCATGATGTGGATAATGATGGGGTGCTTGACGATGGAGAAACTGAAATTGAAGGCGTAGAGGTAGTGCTCCATTACGTGGATGAGAATGGAGTATGTGTTGTAGTAGATACAGTATATACGGATGTAAATGGACAATACTTGTTCGATACTATACCTGCTGGTGACTACATCGTAGAAATAACTCCAGCTAATTTCGAAGAAGGAGGTCCTCTAGAAAATTATGCAAGTAGCTCGGGAGGAGGACCACAAGACTTAAGTAGTGGGCCTAACGAGGATCCGAGTATGCAGATCGATCCAGACAATAATATGAATTTAGATGACAATGGTGTTCTGGATGGTAATGCCATGTTCCCAGGAAGTGTGGTAAGTGATACTTTAAGTCTAGGTGAAATGGAACCCGCACTTGAGGGCAATAATCCACTAGATATGGACAACGATATGAGTGGTGCAGCAGATGACAACAGCAACTTAACGGTAGATTTCGGATTTGTTCAGATGCATAGTGTAGGAAATCAAGTATGGGAAGATTCAAATAATAATGGAGTTCTCGATGATGGAGAAGAACCGATAGAAGGTGTAGAAATAGTACTACATTATGTAGACGAGGATGGTGACTGTATAGTAGTAGATACAGTTCTTACGGATATTGATGGACTGTACTTATTTGACAGTCTACTGATGGGTGAATATATCATAGAGATTACACCAGAAAATTTTGATCCAGGTGGACCCCTTGAGTTTTATGGATCAAGTACTGGAAATGGTGGAGATGTAAGTGGAGGCCCATTTGAGGATGACTTGTCAGCCATCGATCCAGATAATAATACAAATATTGATGACAATGGTGTTCTGGATGGTAATGCCATGTTTCCTGGAAGTGTGGTAAGTGATACCTTAAGCCTAGGCGAAATGGAACCCGAACTTGAAGACGATAACCCACTGGATGAGGATAACGATATGAGTGGTGCTGCAGATGATAACAGCAACTTGACAGTAGACTTCGGTTTTGTACCACTTCATAGTGTAGGAAATCAAGTATGGGAAGATAATAACAATAATGGAGTCATTGATGATGGTGAAATGTTGCTAGAAGATGTTGCAGTCATTCTCCATTTCGTTGATGAGAATGGAGTATGCATTGTAATTGATACGGTATTCACGGATGCTGATGGACAGTACTTATTCGATAGTTTAGCTCCAGGCCCCTACATAGTAGAGCTTGCTGCGGAGAACTTCGAAGATGGCGGACCATTCGATAATTATGTGAGTAGTACAGGTGGTGATTCAGACCTGATGGAAGGTCCTAATGAAGATTTTATGATGCCGCTTGAAACAGATGGTGTTATGGATAATACCGGTGATCATGGTGTACTAGGCTTGCATGGTTTCCCAGGCATAGCTAGTGATACAATTAATCTAGGTAACGATGAACCCGAGATGGAAGGAGACAATCCACTGGATAGTGATAATGATATGAGTGGTACAAGCGATGACATGAGTAACCTCACGATAGACTTCGGACTGGTACCTCTGCATAGCATAGGAAATCAAGTATGGCATGATGTAGACAATGATGGACTTTTAGGCCCTGGAGAAGAACCGATTGAAGGCGTAGAAGTTGTACTCCATTATGTGGATGAAAATGGAGTATGTGTTGTGGTGGATACAGTGTATACCGATGGGAGTGGATTGTATTTATTCGATACAATTCCAGCAGGTGATTATATCATAGAAATTACGGATGAGAATTTCGATGAAGGAGGAGCCCTGGAAGGCTGGTCGAGTAGTACAGGTGGTGGTCCTATGGATACCAGTAATGGACCTAACGAAGACCCAGCAGCACAGATTGATCCAGACGGAAATATGAATCTTGATGACAATGGAGTCTTAGATGGAAATCCTATGTTCCCAGGAAGTGTTGTGAGTGATACTTTGACCCTTGGGGATACAGAACCGTTTACAGAAGAATTGGAACCAGGAGAGGTCAACAATGATATGAGTGGTGCACTGGATGAGGACAGTAACTTGACAGTAGATTTTGGCTTCTTTGAAATGTATAGCTTAGGAAATACTGTATGGTTCGATGATGATTATGATGGAATGATTGATTCAGGAGAATTGGGTGCAGAAGGAGTAACACTAGAATTGTATCAAGTCGTCGATGATGGAATGGGAGGATTTATGAATGTTTTCGTAGAATCCACTATGACTGACATGGACGGAATGTATCTATTCGACAGTCTACTCATGGGAGATTATATAGTTGTCATTCCTGCGGATCAGACGGATATAGGAGGACCACTTGAGCACTACCAGTCAAGTACAGGTAGTTTCAATATGGGAGGAATCTATGAAGATGAAGCTAATCCACTTGATCCAGATACAGACATTGACAGTGATGATAATGGTGTATTTAATGCTAATCCTGTTGATTTTCCACTTGCAGTAGTTTCAGATACAGTAACCTTAGGAGGTATGGAGCCCATATTAGAGGATACCGATGAAGATATGAGTGGAGCACTGAATGAGAATAGCAATCAGACGGTTGACTTCGGATTTATATTAGAAGTATTCGATCTAGCCTTGACGAAAGAATTCGTTGATCCCGACGCATTGTTCACTATAGGAGATACGGTGAAGATGATGATCACTATTCACAATCAAGGTAACGTGGATGCGACTACAATTGAGATTACAGAATACATACCTTCAGTACTTACAGATGATATGGCGGTTAATGATATGAACTGGTCGTTTAGCAACCCGATTGGAACGTATACGTATTTAGATACGCTATACCAGAATACATCAGATACTATTCCGCTTAATTTGATATTCCAGGGCGACCCATTGGCAGAGCTTGAGGATTTCATTAATTACGCAGAGATCAGTTATGCAGAAGATACCCTTGAGAATGATCTGCCTAATTTCGATGGTACTGCAGATAATGACAGTGAGCCTAATGATGTGGTAGATGACGATGGGGGCGGAGCTCCTGATTCTCCTAACGATGACTACCTTGATGGTATGGGCGGAGGCGTTTTTATGGATGAAGTTGCAGAAACGGATGAAGATGATCACGATCCATTGTTGATAAGTTCTTGTGATGATATCATCTGCTGGGGACACATCAATGTAAGTTTAGGTGATGAATGCGAATTAGAGATTACGCCTGGAGTACTTCTAATTAACAATCCATTTGCGCCATTATATACCATAGAGATTTTAGATGAAGATGGGAATATTGTTCCTGGAAACATAGTTGACGCATCTTACTTAGGTCAGACGCTACAAGTATCTGCCCTTGCTCCGTTGAAATGCGAAGGCAACAGTTGCTGGGGGACAATCTTAATAGAAGATAAGATTGCTCCTGTAATCG
>CAZFJO010000121.1:1835-10819 GCA_964518915.1 uncultured Saprospiraceae bacterium | reverse complement strand
GCAGGTCTGCTCAGCCTACAATTATCATGACCGATACGCCCTTAGCTCTAATGGATTATTGAACGATGATTGGTTTTATATTCCATTAAGTGATGACGAGCTCGAAATACTCGAAATAGACAATTCTCAGACGGATAGAATTGACATATACAAGGCATCGGAGAATACCTTTGTCAAGGTACTGAGTGGTGGGGACGCTGTCCCATGGTCTATGAGAAAATGGAAACATCGCAATATCATATATGAACTAGAAGGAGGAGGACAAGGCTTGTTTTTTCATATACAAAATAGAGGGTCTTACATCATCCCCTTAAAATTCTATAAGGCAGAAAATTTCAGACACTTCGATAACAGTAGAAGCTTACTCATCGGAATGTATATAGGCATGGTGTTGTTGTTTCTGATGTTTACCTTGATAGCGATCTACTTGACACGGTATGATCGATCACAGATATATTATCTAGGTTACTTGTTTTTCACCGGGCTTTATTTCCTGGTTGAGTTAGGCTATGGCGATATCTATATATGGAGGAACAACCCCCAGTGGGAAGAGACAGGCATATTTATTTTAATCATTTTATCTGCTGTTTCTCTATTGTTGTTTTCCAAGTCAATATTTGGGATTTCGCGGCTAAATAAAAAACTCAATATCGTCCATCAAGGGTTGCTCATAATCAGTAGTTTGTTTTTTGTCACCTTGATTATCGGCTTCATAAAAAATGATGGTTTTTTCACATTTTATTATCCCAGTATTCTGTGGTATGTTTTATTGATATTTCTGGCATCGGTAGTCTATGGATGCTTTGCGATAAAAAGGAAACAGCCTTACGCAAGATACTTCCTTATGGCCATATTGTTTATGGTGATAGGGTCGGCGGTTAAGCCTCTAAGCCTGAATGGCCTACTTCCCTATTCTACCTATGCTCAGTATGGAGGTATGGTCGGACAATCTCTAGAAATCATCACCATATCTATTCTTCTTCTCATCATTAATATCAGAAAGATCAGAAGATCTGGAGATTTAAAAACACAGGCTGTAGAATTAAAAAGTTCGGCTCTACAAGCGCAGATGAATCCTCATTTTATATTCAACAGCCTCAACTCAATCCAACGATTCATTGCGACCAATGATAAAATGCAAGCCATGGACTACCTGTCCAAATTTGCCTTGCTGATTAGAAAAACCCTCAATGCATCCTCGAAAAACAACATAACCTTAGATGAGGAGATTTCAATAATCAAGCATTACCTAGATTTAGAAAAATTGAGATTTAAGGAGAAGTTCAATTATTCCATTACGATCGATTCTCAGATTGACACTGAAGATTTTTATGTGCCGCCACTATTGTTGCAGCCATTCGTCGAAAACAGCATCAAGCATGGGTTTAAGAAAAAGGACAATGATGGCAGAATAGAAGTGAAAATAAATCAATCTGGCGATGATATTACCATTAAAATCAGAGACAATGGAATCGGATTGCAAGATGCAGATTCATCCCACGCTTCTATGGGCTTGAAGCTGACAAGGCAGCGGCTATACCATCACAATAAGCGATCTCTGATATCAGACTTGCATGTGGAAAACCGAAAAGATGGAAACTCCGGAGTAGATGTATTCATAACCATTGCGTCTACTTAAGTCGATAATTTTTCCAGAAAGGATTCAAATCATCAATTTATATCCTATATTTAAGTAAATAGTTTTCCGTGAATGCAGTAATAATAGAAGACGAAGAAGATGCCATTGTACTGTTACAGACCTTGGTCACAGAATGTCTCCCGCAATTAACAATACTGGGACATGCTTCTGATGTAGAGACCGCTATCCGATTAATCGACGAATCTAAACCAGATCTTATATTCTTAGATATCAACCTAAAGAATGGGAACGGTTTTCAAGTGATAGATGGAATTTCATACGGAAATGCTCAAGTGATCTTTACTACGGCATATGATGCTTATGCGCTGAAAGCTTTTAATTACAACGCAATTGATTACTTACTGAAACCCTATAGTCCTCAACAGCTTATCCATGCTGTACAGAAGGCAGAAAAAATGGCTAAGAGCTTAAAGGAAGAAGACATCAACTTTCTTGATAAAATGAAGTCTCTTGTAGCCCAGATGAATAATATATCTAAGGGTAAGATTCCATTCCATACCCAGGAAGGAATTCATATCTATCATATAGATGACATCATCAGACTAGAAGCCGATCGGTCATACTGCCGATTATACCTTACTAAAGATAGGAAGATGATTGTGTCTAAAACCTTAAAAAACATAGAAGAAATATTGCCTGAAGAAAGTTTTAAGCGTGTGCATAAATCTCATCTTATAAATATAAATTTCTTAAGTTCATACATTAAAGATGAAGGTGGATATCTACAGATGAAAAATGGTGATAACGTACCCTTGTCAAGAAGAAAGAAAGAAGGATTCCTGTCATATCTTGAGAAGTTGAGATAATCTTTATTGATTGCCATTATAAAGTATCATCTTTAAAATTGTAATAGAGGTTGAATATGAGATATGAAGATATACATACGAGTATAAAAAGATTTATGGATGTAAGCGTCACGGGCGCTTTTAATATCCCTCCATTTCATACAGAGAGTAAACAATTAATGGAAAGCATAACAACGTTTCTTTCCGATGCTGAATATGGGAACTCCGAGATAGA
Organism: uncultured Saprospiraceae bacterium; assembly: GCA_964518915.1. GTDB lineage: Bacteria > Bacteroidota > Bacteroidia > Chitinophagales > Saprospiraceae > JABDLO01. The sequence goes on along the minus strand of CAZFJO010000121.1, from coordinate 8,139 downwards.
GAATTTCAAAAGATTAAAAACAGAATATACATGGTCATTAGCAGCGCTAGATGTATGTGTTCTTATCCGTGATGTAAACTTCAGGCTATACCGAGACAATCTATTATTGCTGGATGGTAAAATGACCCAAGCATCTCTTGAATCGGTTAATGAAGAGACGAAACAAGTTCTGTCTGGTGCGCTATCGGAACTCTTAGATAGTCTCGTGGCTACACAGGAAACAGCACAGGTCGATGAGTCATTGTGTGAAGAATGGAAACAACTTACATCCCCGAAGCAACTTACTATAGAAAAAATAGGGACCCTCAATAAACAATTATCGAGCTTTATAGAACTAGGTACACAATGGGATAAAATCTCGCTCTTGTTAAGTACTGAGCGCAACACACTTAACGAAATCATCACGCGTTTCGATAGAAACTTCAGAAAATTAAAAGAAGTAATTCTTCTGACAAGAACTGAAGTAGAATATAGAGACTATCACAACCCTTCTGAACTATCTGCGCTATGTGATTATCTACATAAGCAATACGACCTTCTTGAGCGGTTAAAAGCAGACTTGAATTATTCTCAATCCAGTCTTAAAGTAGAACCCAGCATGAAGATTCCTTCTGGTATTCATCATGGCGAGATGGTCATCAAGGACATGTCCATAACCCGCGAGACTAATAACTGGTTAGAATCTGAGATATTTGCTTCTTTTTTAGATACCAGTAGGTACCTTGAATTATTGTTTGATCAAGGGATGTCTAGCATTTTTAATGTTAGGAATCGACTCGAATTACACAAACTAGAAGAGAATGCAGATATAGACATTGACAACAATCAACTCTTGCAGCCTTTCTCACAATTCATACAGAATTATGACGAAGCAGAAGAAGATATATTCAGAATATGTCATGAAACAAGTTGTCGGATTTCTGAAGATTTATGGGCATCTAGCATATTCAGAAAAGATACCTTATTCTTCTACAAGAAAGAAGATGAATCAGGCAGAAACTATACTTCTAATGTAGACAAGTGGCTTGATTTTCTTCCTCAGGAGGAGATTAAAAACAACTATAAGCGATTGTTGAAGGACTATGTATCTCCACTTGCGGAAAACGATAGAAACCTGACCCACGCCATAGAATACATAGATTATAAAAGCATAGATGGAATCGACAGGCTCAGTCAATCTCTATTTCTTAAGAAAGGATACTTAGGGAAGACGTTTATCATAGAAAGAGCAGACCTTTCTAGTCCCATCATAGAAAGTGTAGATAAGTGGAAGAAGGACTTGAGAGGCTCAGTGCTGATTTACGGAAAACGTCTTTCTGGACGTTCTACCATCTTGCAGTCGTTTTCTTATCACTATCCAGAGATAGAAACCATAGACCTTAAAGTGGATAGTATTCTGTCACATAAAAGCAGAAAGATAGAAGTAGGCTATAAGTTGAAAGACATCCTTGACTTCCTTTCTAAGCACACCATAGGAAGTAAATCAGCCATCGTTATTGATGACTTAGAATTATGGAGGTCGAGCGAAATCTCTCTCCTAGAAAACGTTCAAGTCCTCATTGAATTCATGAATAAGTATAGCCGCAGATTTTATTTCCTCATAAGTACTAACCACTGGATGAGGAAACACTTAGATCAATTTACTAAGTTCTCTCAGCAATTCGTCTTAACCTTATGTACAGATAGGATGAAAGAAAGAGACATCATAGAAGCTATAAAGATAAGGCATGGAGCGTCATTGAGGGATATGCTAGAAACATCCTATAGTGAAACTGGAAAGGAAAGGGTGGAAATTATTTCTGAAGCCAAGAAGATAGCCAGGCACAATGACCACAATATAGGCGGCAGCCTGCAAGACTGGGTAAGGTTAAGCGATGTTGATTCTAAATCCTATAGCAAGCGCTATCGGCAGCCTCCGACGATATTTAAGGACCTTCTTAAAAGCCACTGGTCTTTTATATCTCATGTTCTCAAGTTTAAGTATACGTCTGAAGCAGAACTTCGTCAGATGGTAGGATCTTCCTATGTCAAGGAACAAAACGAAACCATACAGTTGTTACTAGGATGTAATTTCTTGCAGCGAAATCTAGATCGAGAAATTGTAATCAACGAATGTATTGTAGATGATATAGAGACAGAAGTGTTTAATCAGGATAAAAAAATATACGGCTAATATGACACTAGAAGCACTTCCTGTAATTACCTGGACTAGGTTCTTCCTTGTTACGGCGCTGGTATTGCTGGTATATATCGTATACATACTGTTCCTGAAAAAGAGGTTAAAATACTTTTTCGGAAAAAATACAGATCTGGCGAAACAACATACGGTAACCATTGAAAAGGTTCTAATCATTATAATGACGATTGTCATATTTAGTTTCTTTATCCTCATAAAGCCATTGTTTCATAGCTTTCTATTGCTTCTTATTTTATTCATCGGTTATAAACCAATAAGCAATGTGATACTGGGAATGGTCTTAACGCAAGAAGTAGGACTGAGGATCGGCAACTTATATACCATCGGCGATATCCGTGGTGTCCTCAATAAACTAGGATGGACGGGTATGCACATCTCCAAGCTCGGACAGAATACATTTATTCCATATAAGAAGGCTTATGAAATAGGCATAAGCCACAAGGCCAGTAATGTACCTTCTATGCTTCGGCTCAAGTGCGTCCCTATTGAAGAGATGGGCATAGATGAAGCAACGACGTATCTTAAGAATAAAATTTTCGGTTTTCCATTTTTAATTGATGAAACCATGCCTACCATAAAACCAGAAAACAATTACCTTGTCGTTGATCTTGGAATCAATAATGACAAGCATCTTAAAAGCCTTAAATCTGCAATAGAAAACTGTGGTTTTAACGTTGAATTACTAGAATCATAATAACATGGATATATTATCTCCTTATAATTTAATCATAGCTTCCTCGCTTATCTTAATCATTTCATTCTCATTCGGGGAAATATCTAAGCGGACAAGCATTCCGTCTGTATTGTTACTTATACTACTGGGAATCGTAGGAAAAATAGGCCTAGAGTACTTCTCTGAGGGTGAGACTCCTGACTTTTTCCCATATCTAGAAATCCTCGGTATCGTAGGGCTTATCATGATTGTTCTAGAGGCAGCTCTGGAGCTTAAGCTAGAAAGAGATAAAATCATCCCCATAACCAAGGCCCTTGTAATTGCCCTTATCGGCTTAATGGGTTCCACGTGGTTAACCGCTGTAATTCTTAAGTATTTTATTCCTGATATGACGACCTTACAATCCTGGTTGTACGCGACGCCTCTATCCATTTTATCCAGCGCCATCATCATTCCGAGTGTTGTTGACCTAAGAAAAGACAAGAAGGAATTCCATATCTACGAAAGCACATTTTCTGATATCCTCGGAATCATGTTGTTTTATTTTCTTACAGCGCAGATACCTACAGAAGGAGGAGATACACATGGTGGAGGAATAGGGTCCTTCTTTTTCACGACGGTTATTACGATCGTATTGAGTGTTGTTTTTAGTTATTTAATTGTTTTTATATTTCAGAACATCAAGAGTAATGTCAAGTTGTTTCTGCTGATTGCTACCCTATTGCTTCTTTATGCTCTAGGCAAAAAAATGCATCTGTCCTCACTGATCATTATCCTCATTTTCGGGCTTATCATTGCTAATATGGATCTATTCTTCCAAGGAAAACTAAGGAAGTATCTCGACGAAAAACAAGCCCATGACATCTATCATGGCCTACATGTGATAACCATGGAATCGGCATTTGTAGTTAGGACATTCTTCTTCGTAATATTTGGCTTGACCATAACCTTCAGTGCACTGGCAAGCTGGACCGTGCTCGGAATCAGTCTTCTACTCATTGCTGTAATCTATGTAATCAGATTCGTATTGTTAAGAGCTTCACTAGGACCAGATATTATTCCACAGTTGTATATCGCTCCTAGAGGATTGATTACCATTTTACTATTCTACGCCATCCCTCCTAACATCCAACATGCAGGATTTTCTCAAGGAATTTTACTCTATATCATCATAGGTACAGGAATCATTATGACCATAAGCATGATCTATGATAAAAACAGATCTAGTACGGCCATCAATGAAGTGAATAGCAGACCGGTTAAGGCTGTAAAATGGAGAGCTCCTGGTTTAGATTAATCTAGCCTTTTACATCCGTTAAGTAAGGTACTTTCATGTTGTAAAACATAAAAGCAATGGCATCAGAAGCTTCTTCTAATATCTTAGCTGTAGGCTTACCAGCACCATGCCCTGCTGACTTTTCTATTCTTATAAGGACAGGATTATTACCTTGATGTTTATCCTGTAATTCTGCTGCAAACTTAAAGCTATGAGCAGGCACGACTCGGTCGTCATGATCTGCAGTCATAACCATCGTTGCCGGATAAGCAGTCTCCTTGACATTGTGCAACGGACTGTACTTAATCAGATAGTCAAATGCTTCCGCATCGTCACTTCTTCCATAATCTGAAGCCCATGCCCATCCTATGGTAAACTCATGGTAGCGCAACATATCCAATACGCCTACTCGTGGAAAAGCCACGGCGAATAAATCCGGACGCTGCGTCATAGAGGCACCTACCAGTAATCCACCGTTAGACCCGCCTTCTATACCTAGTTTATCAGATGTCGTATATCCTTTTTCTATTAAATATTCTGCCGCACCTATAAAGTCGTCGAACACATTCTGCTTCTGACCCAAGGTTCCAGCTTTATGCCACTCTTTTCCGAATTCTCCTCCTCCTCTAAGGTTGGCTACAGCATAGATTCCACCATTTTCAAGCAAGGGCAATCTTGTCATACTGAATCCGGGTGTCATCGGAATATTAAATCCTCCATATCCATAGAGCAAGGTAGGGTTGTTGCCGTCAAGTTTCGTTCCTTTCTTCATGGTTAAGAACATAGGTACCTTAGTACCGTCCTTAGAAGTATACCATACTTGCTTAGTTTCATAATCCTCACTCTTGAAATCTACTTCTGGCTTTCTAAAAATCTCCGTCTTTAGATCTTCTGTGTTAAGAGAATATATGGTGGATGGTGTAGTATACGATGAGAATGAAAAGAATGCTTGATTGTCTGACTTCTTTCCAGATACCCCACCAGAACTACCGATACCTGGCAGTACTAAATCTTGTATATACTTTCCTCCTATATCGAAGACCTTGATCTTAGAAGAGGCATTGTGCAAGTAACTGGCAAAAAGCTTTCCACCGACAATAGACACACCTCTTAATGCATCCTCTGATTCAGGAATGACTTCCTTCCAATTTTCTTTCTGGAAGTTATCAGCATTGATAGATATCACTCGATTTTTCGGTGCACCTTCATTAGTCATTATTAAAAAATTGTTGCCGTCCGTATCTAAGATGTTGAAATCATGGTCAAATGCGGTTACCATCTTAACCACCTTATCCATACCCTTAGATAAGTCTACGTAACCTATTCCGTTGCCACTGGTTGACTCTGAAAATGACAATAATAAAAATCGCTCATCCTCACTTGTTCCACCGAATACATTTCTCTGGGGATTCTTGTCGTCTCTGTATATAAGAACATCATCAGATTGTGGACTACCTAGTTTATGATAATAAAGGGAGTGAAACTCATTGGCACTTGAAAGCTTACCTTCTTCTTCGGTAGTCGGGTATCTACTATAGAAAAATCCATCGCCTGCCCAGGATAAACCTGAGAATTTAATCCACTCAACCTTGTCCTCGAGCAATTCTCCAGTATTGACATTAAGAACGTAAGCCGTACGCCAGTCTGATCCACCTTCTGAAGTACTGTATGCAAGTAGATTGCCTTCCTTGTTGAAAGACATCCCTGCAAGAGAGGTCGTTCCGTCTTCGGAAAAAGAATTAGGATCGAGGATGACATCTCCTTCAGATCGGATATCGTCGGTCGTATACAAGACGCTCTGATTCTGGAGTCCGTCATTCTTAAAATAGTAGTACTTACCCCCTTCCTTAAAAGGACTAGAGTATTTTTCATAATCCCATATCTCCTCCAGTCGATTCTTAATTTCTTCTCTGAAAGGCACTTGCGAAAGGTATTCCGTCGTAACTTCGTTCTGATCATCAACCCATGCCATTGTATTCTCGGCATGATCATCTTCTAACCATCGATATGGATCTTTAATTTCTGTACCATGATAGTCGTCTACCACTGTATCTTGTTTCATGGTAGAAGGGTAATTTACTGTTATGTCCTTAAAGTCAGTCACTGGTGTTTCTGTTTTATTCTGGCACGAAAGAATAAAAATTATAGCTAAAAAAGG
>CAZFJO010000121.1:0-1735 GCA_964518915.1 uncultured Saprospiraceae bacterium | reverse complement strand
CTGGTGTTTCTGTTTTATTCTGGCACGAAAGAATAAAAATTATAGCTAAAAAAGGAAGAAAATTGATTTTCATATCGATGGGTAATCTGGTTAGACAATAAGATCTAAGATAATGGTTTCCGTCAGAATACTGTTGTATTAACTTTTTCTTAGCTAAACATAAAATATAAACCCTAGTAATTTTCCTTATCAGAAAGAAACAAAGACTTAAAATAACCGCTGCTAGACAGCATCTACAATGAAGCGATATATAGTCTTCTATACCGCCCCTTAATACCTATTCTACATTACATGGAAAGAATACCGTTCCAGGATCAATCAATATTTATTTCAGTTGTCAGGATACTACACCCGTATGATAATCCAGAAAAAAGGATTCGAATCAATTAATTCCTAACCGTTAACTTACCTCCATCGCGTGCAATTAACACGCCTGATACCGTCAATAAATTATTGGTGAAAAAATTATCTAAATACGTGGTTATGAATCCACTAGAATTCAACTCTGTCATATCGGTTACATCTACCGTTTTACCATCAAAACTCACAAAACCTCCATCTACAATTAAATTATCTAGTTTCAAGTTTGTGTCAACCATAATAGTAAGATCTTCAGCGTTCTTAAATGTAACATCTTTAGCCGTTTGTAAAAAGGGAACCTGGACTTCAACAGGTGATATGGTAAAACTGTTTCTATTAAATTCTAAATGTTTAGAAAGTGCAGGATCCTTAAAAGAAGGACAGCCTCCATTTATCTGAGACCAGTTATTGGGTTGTTGCCATTCTCCTCCATTTTCTGCTACCCAATATAAAGTACTTGATCCCGACCCATCGTCAAAAACAATATCTGTATTGTTACCACCATCTATCCCATCCGGTGCATGAAAAACGGAACTAAAATCTGAATGAACATCTATAAACTCCACATATCCAGTCACACATAGGTTGCCTAGCGCTTTATCAACATCCACCTGGCTACCAGATGATGAAGATTTTAAAACGCCTGGGTTCCCTAAGGAAGTCATGCTTTCAATGGATTTATTAACGGTGAATTCCTCAGAAATGTCAAGTGAAAGTATGCTGCCATTTCTCTTAAAAATGAGATGATTCAAGGTAAGATCATTGACTGTGTTCAATGGGCCTGCACCATTAAGTATCAGTGAATTTAGATTGTAATGATTGTTTCCAAGGTTAAGTACACCTGCATTATTGAATTGTACATCGTATAAATCTGTAACTATAGAATTTAAAACTTCACATTCTATCAGACTTGTTCCAGCATCAACTGTTACATTTCTAGTTTGGAACTCCGCAAGATCCATTGTACCATTAACCGTGATATGTGATGAGCCAAAATTAAAATGCTTGGGATATTCCTCAAATGCATTCCATACGTCGGTCGTCACATCATGACCATTGGTGTTAAAAGTACCAGCCTCAAAGGTAAGTTGATCACTCATTAAATTATCCTGTAGCGTCCATGTTCCTTCACTTCCGATAAATAAAAGTTCAGGGAGTTGTACACCTGGTGTCAAGATATAATTATCTGTAGAAGACGAAAAGTATATTTCATGCCTCATTATAGGATTAATAGTAGCACTTGGATTCAGATCAAAATTACCTGTTACTGTCAAGGAGCTCTCAAGCGTCAAGGTGCCATCTAATAACAATTCTAATCCATCTTTATTACTCCATATGAAGTTACGGCACTCAGCATTATAAGGACTGGGAATTC
>CAZFJO010000120.1:3175-10875 GCA_964518915.1 uncultured Saprospiraceae bacterium | reverse complement strand
ATCTGTAACCGTACAGTTTCGTGGGTATAACTCATTCTTAGGTCCTACGATAGTATCTAAATCTTCATAATCTACATATTCGCCATATTGAAAAGAAGGAGACCTGACTGCCGTAGGACTTCCTATAAAACTCACAGCGGAAGCATCACAATCATGAATGTGATTGCCTTCAATAAGTAAGCCCTCATTGTAATTACTCACGAACACAACATTGCCACCCAGGTTACTTAATTCACAATCCTTAATAACTACACTTTCACTTCCCTCCACATATATAGCGCCACCTCTGTAGATCGTCCAATCACTTCTCAAGAGGGGTTCGTAGTCCTCCATTATTGTCCTTTTCGTATGCTCAAAATGGATGTTATCTATTGTTACATTCCTAACGGGATTTTCTATCGTTCCTGAAATGTTAATCAAGTGCTTTAGATGAACGGCTTCTACTTTTGCTTTATGAATATCGATGTTGTCTGTCCACAAGTAAAGTTTATTTTTCTCTTTATCTAAGTACCATTCTCGTGGGCTGTCAAGTTCTTCAAAGACATTTTCAACCATTCGATACTTGTCATGTATTCCTTTGCTTGGTCTATTGTTTTGGTGCCCTTTAGATAAAATGGCCTCTCCCTCTTTATTTACACCAGTAATAAGATAATGAAATCCACCCCATTCTCCTCCGTGCATCACGTGAAAAATTGCTCCAATTGGCTTTAACCAGGTTTCGATTCTTTCTGGAGCAATTGCGTCTTCTGCGAACCCTTGCCAATGACCTCCATCTTCGTTGTAGTTAGGATATCTGGCTAAGATTTGCTTTTCACCATTAACGAATAATTGATCGAAGGAAATCTCATCGGGCACATCTGACACCCAGATATTCTCATCGTACGAACTCCAAGAAAGTTCCATTTCTTGAGATCCCTTAATGGAAGTCAGACCATTCTCGGCACCTAAAAGTGTAAGGTTAGAAAGTATGGGTGATATTGTCAAAGGCTGGTCTAAGTAATAATCTTCTGGGCCTAATTGAATAACAATAGAAGCATTACTCTTTTCCCTAATTTCAGTTGCTTTTATGAAAGCGTCAGGTATAGTATTAACGTTGTTCGTTTTACTGCTCTGAGTATGTCCACTGACATTAATATAAACAACTCCGCTTTTCTTACAACCAATCAACAATAACGAAAATAAGATGAAACACATGCAGCAGCATCTCACAAACCAATCTTTAAAAAAACGAGCCAGCCTCATTGTAATGATTGCTATGGTTATAAAAAAAGGATAGAGTTCGCACACTAGACAAACTCTACCCTAACTTAAATATATTAAACTATTTACATAAATATTAATTGTTTAAAAAGATCCTCTGAGACCTAAAGAGAAGCGAGTTCCAGTAAACTCTATTCCTACTGGTCTTTCTCTATTGAAAGCAGGATCTGACACATTAGAGCTGAACAGTCTATTTGATCTATTCGTCAGATTAATGGCTTCAGCGAATATTGTAAAGTCCTTGAAGAACTTAAAACTTGCAGAAGCATCCAACTGACCATAGTCGTCATTATATAATTCTTGGTTAAATACATCAGCTGCAGTAATCAAGAACTGATCTCTAAATGTATATGCTAAACGCGCTTGAAATTTACCTCCATTGTCAAAATATAAAGCTGAGTTGAAACTAAAATCAGATACCCCTGGGAATGGAATAGGGCTTCCATTATTCAAGTTCTGGTTTCCATCAGCAAAAGTAAAATTCGCGATTACACCCAGACCATCTAAAGCATCAGGTAAAAACTTAAGTTGTTGTTGTATACTAATTTCAGTACCAGCAATAGAACCTTCTCCTTGATTTCCAAGCGTAGTATAAGACTGCCATTCTATTCCTAAATCAGTTATGTCAGATAAGGTTACTGGTGTAACAAAAGAGGTCAACCTTTTGTAGAAAAAAGTAATACCTATTGCACCAGTTCCTCCGGAATAAAACTCCATCCCTATGTCAAAGTTGTCAGATTCATAAGGATTTAAATCTGGGTTACCTGCTCTGTTTACAATCCTATTAGTTGCATTGATGCTATATCCACCAAAATCTAAAAACTGAGGTCTAGTAATTGTCCTAGAGTATGCAGCCCTTAAAAAAGTATTTTCTCCTGTCTGCAATTTAAGGTTGGCACTAGGTAATGCACTTAAATAACTGGTCTCTCTATCTAATGGAACAATGTCCTCTGTAAACACGATCGTTGTCACGGGATTGGGGTCATTAGGATTTTCTACTATCAAATCAAGTCCTTGTGTATTTCCTGTTACAGAAAGACTGGTATTGACTAATCTGACGCCTATATTCCCCGTTAATGGAAAGCCTCCTACATTGCCATTAATATCCGCCTGACCATATACTGCTATAGTGCTTTCGTCAACATTGAACGTATTATTCAAGTCATTAGAAACATTAAATACTGCACCATTTTCTCTAAGAATATCTCTGAATGCTTCTGAATCTTCTATCCATGTAAAGTTCTCATATAAACCTGAAGCATACTCCCCGTTAAGAAAGTCTGTACCACCTATTATATCTGCTCCTGTAACAAATCCCACTCCTCTATTGCTTGCCTCTGTCGCTGTTAAAACGACTGGATTACCATTAGCATCAGCGGCAGCTCCAGCGAATAGGCCTTGGCTAGTTTCTCTTCCTCTGGTTCTATAGCGGAATCCTGTTTTAATCTTTGAGATGAATCCACCATTGATTTCTTTGCTGAAATCTAGACGTGTGGCAAATTCACTATCAGTTACATCTGATTCCCTAATCTGATGACCTCTATCTTCATATCTGCTTAAGTCAGAGAAATTAGTTCCATCTGTAGATGTAGGTATGATAATACCATCCTGTAATAAAACATTGTAATTAGTACCCGCATTACCAGGTGGTCTCAAGGCACTTCGTTGAAAGCTAAAATCTGTGGTTGTGCTTGCGTAAGATGCATCTAAAATTGCATTCCACCCATTGCTGAAGGTCTGTTCCCAGTTAGCACCAATTGATAGAATATCATCCGACGCCTGTTGTGTATCCGAACTAAAAAATGTCGGAAATACACCTGAATAAGATTGTAAATTACCATCTTCTGTCAATACGAATGTAGATTCAATAGGACCGTTACTTGAGGCAGCAGGGTCCATCTGTACAACAGCTTGGTAGCCTAAATAATCTAAATTTCTACGAGAATAAGTTCCGTCTAAAGTTAAGCTTCCATTTTCAGTAGGTTTCCATTGGACTGTAGAACTGAGTGTAATTCTTTCTCTTCCTTCTTGTATTACCTCAGGGATAGAACCGAATGGAAAGAAAACACCATCATTATCATAAACATCCTCAGCAGGTGTACCTACAACAGTACGATACTGAAAATTCCTTACCGCATCCTCCCTAATCATTCTATTAGAATAAGAAGCGGTCACAAAAGCACCAAACGTCTGTGCATCATTTACCTTACTGCCATAAGCTGAAAAAGAAGGGCTCAGGCCTTGGCCTAAGAAAGATGTCCCTTTTAGGTTAAATCCATACTTGTTTCCGAGCTTTATCGGCTTTACAGTTTTAATATTTACCGTTCCTCCTATTCCTCCTTCAACATGCTCAGCGGCACTCGTTTTAAAAACCTCAATGGTTTCAATTATATCAGATGGCAATACGTCAAAGTTAGCTGCGCGGCCAGTACCTTGCGTAGCACCTCCACCTAAAATTGTATTTCTCGAAGTACTTGCACTTACAAGTGACCTTCCGTTTAAAGACCCTCTTGCGAACTCTGGCCCGAGGCCTCTAATAGAGATAAAATCTCCTTGTCCCCTAGTTCTAGAGATGGTTACTCCTGGTACCCTTTGAAGTGCCTCTGCTATATTTCCATCAGGTAATTTACCAGCACTTTCTGAAGTTATGGCATCAACAAATTCTGTTGATAATTTTTTTATAGCAATAGATCTTTGTTGTGAAGCTCTTATACCTGACACGACAACTTCTGATAACAATTGTGCATCTTTTTCTAAAGTTATATTGATTGTATTTCTTCCGTTTACACTTACTTCTTGAGTAAGGTACCCAATGTAAGAGATTAACAACACCCCATTACTCTCAACATTAAGAGTATACGAACCCATAAGGTCAGTCGTGGCACCATTTGATGTACCTTTAACAGCTACTGATGCGCCTATAAGAGGCTCTCCATCAATATCCATAACTTTTCCTTCTACAGAAATCTGCTGAGCAGAGATACCGTAGGATAATAGTAAAAGTAAATTTAGTAGAATGATTTTCATAGCTAATTTTGTTTTAGTCTTTCTAGTACTTCAATAATTAAGTTTGAATAACTCTGTCATTCAACAAACTTCATATGCCATTTAGGGCAATAAGACAAATTTTTAATAATCATCAAATTTATTTTGGTTGCAAGGTTTTAAATAGAAAAAACATTGCCAATTGTAATACTTTTTTTGCCTTACTTTCGAACTGTATATTTTATAGATGAATCAGATAAAATTATCAGATCACAATCATAGTAAATCATAACTCAACGAGAGAACAGAGAAAAATTTCCATCAATGTATTCCATCTTAACGGTTGTGATCTTATTAGATTTTCCAATCACTTGTTACGCTCACTTTCTTAGTAATGGAGATACCTATGTGTGAGTTGATTCACTCCACATGTCTTACTTTCAGGTATTAATTTATAAATTTTGAGAAGGCTGATTCCAAGCAATTTGAAATAGTTTAATATAGCTTTACTGTATCAAGTGCAGTAAGCATCTTTTAAATATAGGATTACTAAAACCACTGACAAAAGACAATGACTCCACTTCATTTTATTTAAAGCATCAGGACGACTAAGTCAAGTTTTGGTTTTTAAAAAGTGAGGAAAATCCGATACATTTTCGCAACATATCTGTTCCATAACTTGCTGTAATTGTGTTTTTAGAAGTGATATGACATGATCTCCTCCTTCACTTCCTAATGCTGCAACGCTATACATAAATGCTCTCCCCATAAATGTGAATTCTGCTCCTGAAGCTAAGGTTCTTGCGATATCTGGACCGGATCGTATGCCACTATCCATCATCACAGTAATGTCATCTCCATACTTTTCAGCAATCCGCGTAAGTGGTTTAATTGTTGATTCTCCAGCATCTAACTGACGACCACCGTGATTAGATACAATGACACCATCTATTCCTAACTTGATTGCTTTTTCAACATCCATTTCGTTAGCTACACCTTTTAAAACCAACTTGCCTTTCCACATATCACGTATAGGCTTTATCTTTTCTTCGTTTAGACGACCCGAAAAAGTCTTATCCATAAAAGCCCCTAGCTGTGATAGATTCAATCCTTTTGGCATGTATGGTTTCAATGTTTCAAAACTAGGTTGACCATTAATCAGGGTCCTTAGAGCCCAATTAGGTTTACCACATATTTGGATTATATTACTAAGCGTCATTTTAGGGGGCATAGCTAGACCGTTCCGTATGTCTCTAGGTCTAAACCCAAATGTCGGCACATCACATAAAATTACAAGTACTGGCATTTCTGCATCAGATGCTCTATTGATCAGATCGTCTCTTACCTTATCATCCGCAGGGTGATACAATTGAAACCAGGCCTTACCTTCTGTTATTTCTGCAATGCGCTCTATACTAGCGGTGGTGACTGTGCTTAGGCAAAAAGGCACATTGTGTTCGAATGCTGCCTTGGCCAAAATCTCCGGAGCTTTGGGCCACATCAATCCTTGTAAACCAACAGGGGCTATACCGAAAGGAGCATCATAATCTACTCCGAACAACCTAGTCTTCGTACTAGAAGCGGTATGCTTGGTAAGATACTGAGGCATCAATTCTACCTCTCTAATCTCAGCAGTATTCTTATAAATGTTGACGTCCTCATTACAACCTCCATCTAAATACTCATAAGCAAACTTTGGTATACGTTGAGAAGCTTTCTTTCTGAGGTCATCAATAGATGGATATTTAGGATTGAATTTTATTTCTTTACTCATTGGCTTTAGGTTGAAAAATTCAGAGTTCAAATATTTTATCCATCAGCATCCATTTTTCACCTTTAGGTGCAAAAGGAAGCGCTTGTTGAAAACACCACATTAATGCTTCCCATTCTTGGACCACAGGATTCTGATTATCGGCAACGGTTTTAGCCTCAAAAGAAAATGACTCATTCACAACCATGATCATAAATAGTCGGTTCTCAACATTATATATTTCTAAATTTTCAATTCCTGATTCTGTGATACTGTCTATTATCTGTGGCCAAACATTTTTATGATGTTCTTTATATGCTTCGATAAGAGCAGGCTCATTCTTAAGGTCTAAGGCTAAACAATATTTTCTATGTCCCATCTTAGTGATTATTATTCAGCAATGCACGATCCAAATGTGTATACCCTCCATCTACAAATATCAATTGCCCTGTAGTATGGCTGGAGCGGTCAGACATCAGAAAGACAACCATATCAGCTATTTCTCTACTTGTCGTCATGCGGTTTTCCAGTGGTATATTGGCAGTTATTTTTTTCAATTGCTCCTCCGGATTTTCAAAGGACTGTATCCATCTATTGTATAAAGGAGTATAGCATTCTGCAACGATGACCGCATTGACCCTGATTTTATGTGGTAATAATTCTACAGCCCACTCTCTTGTCAGGGCAGCTCGACCTCCATTTGCAGCAGCATATCCTGAAGTCCCTCCTTGACCTGTGAAAGAAGTTTTCGAGCCAATGTTGACGATGGCTCCTTGTGATTTTATAAGGTGTGGTAGGCAGTAATGTGCCATTGTATAATAATGTGTAACGTTTTTATTGAAAGACGAAACGAATGATTCATAACTCCCATTCTGAAGACTTACACCATCATTGACTCCTGCATTGTTCACCAGACCATCAATCCGGCCATAAAGTTCTATTGCCTTATCAATAACTTGTATACATAAGTCAGGTTCTGTAAGTTCAGCAACTCCATAGTCAGCCTTGCCTCCCATTTTTCTAATTTCCGCAACGGTGTCAATTAATTGCTGTTCATTCCTACCAACAATAAAAGGAATCGCATGCTCAGCTACTAATGAGGATACAATACCAAGGCCTATACCAGATGATCCTCCAGTAACTATGATGATTTTATCTTTTAAATTTAAATCCATATCACCTTTTTTAATTAGACATCGTACGCAAATAAAACCAGTTAAATTTAGAAATCGTATTCATCTTCTGTGAGTAATAACGATTAAAAAAGACCTTATCCTAAATTATAAAAAATGCTTGCATTACGACCCATCACTTTCGCTTGCTCATTTTCGGTCAATGAAGAAATGTAATCTTGAGTGATTGTTAATTGCAATTGATAATCAGCTGCAAGCAAACAAACCGGCCAATCAGATCCATACATGATTCGATCGACACCAAATGCGTTAAAAACAACATCCAAGTAGGGTATAAAATCATCTTTCTTCCACCGATCGTGAGTCGTCTCCGTAACCATACCAGATACCTTACAATAGACATTAGGAGACAAGGCCAGTTCTCGGATACGTGAACTCCAAGCCTTGTCCATAGTCGAAGAAATCATAGGTTTAGCAAGGTGATCTAACACAAACAGTTGATTAGGCAATGCCCTTACCAATTCAATAGCCGAGGTCAATTGATGTTGATAAATTAATATATCGTAAGTCAT
>CAZFJO010000120.1:0-3075 GCA_964518915.1 uncultured Saprospiraceae bacterium | reverse complement strand
TCGTCTCGAACAGGATCATACTTCCAAAAATGTTGATGAGCATCTATTCTCATGTTACGGATTACGGTTGATAAGCAATTACATCTTGTTGTGATACGCCTAATCCATCAATACCTAATCTCATCACATCACCTGCTTTTAAGTACTTAGGTGGATCAAAGCCAAGCCCTACGCCGGATGGTGTGCCTGTAGAGATAACATCACCAGGTAGCAAGGTCATAAACTGGCTTATATAACTAATGACTGTAGGTATATCAAAAATAAAATCTGAAGTATTACTGGATTGAATCCGCTCGCCATTTAACTCCAACCATAGGTCCAAATTGTGGGGATCCCTTATCTCTGATTTAGTAACCATATAAGGTCCTAACGGTGCAAATGTATCACAACTCTTACCCTTGACCCACTGTCCTTCCATCTCTAACTGGAATCCTCTTTCACTAACATCATTATGAACCATATAACCTGCTACATAGTCCATGGCGCTTTCTTTAGTAACATAAGAAGTCTTCTTCCCTATAACCACTGCAAGCTCGACTTCCCAGTCTGATTTCTCACTTCCTTTTGGGATAACAACTTTATCATTAGGGCCTATAATAGAAGAAGTCGCTTTGAAAAATAATACAGGCTGTCCTGGTATCGCCATTCCGCTTTCTTCGGCATGCTTCGTATAATTGAGTCCGACACAGACTATTTTAGAGGGTCGAGCTATAGGTGAACCTAATCTGACATTGTCACCGATCTTCGGACAATTCTGATGATTATCTACAATCCACTTCTCCAATCGTTCTAATCCGTCCGTCTCAAAAAAATTCTCATTATAATCTTCACCAAAGGCTGATATATCTATCCGAGATTCGTCTTCTAATTGTATACCAGGTTTCTCTGACCCTGATTCTCCAAATCTGATTAATTTCATATGAGTATACTACTAGTTGTTATCAATTATTCAATATTAAAAAATTATCCATTAAGCTTTATAAATCCACCATCAATAGGAAAATCTGTTCCTGTAATAAATGCAGCTTCATCTGAACATAAGTACAATGCTAGGTCCGCTATCTCTTGTGGCTTACCCATCCTTCCTATAGGTTGAGATTTAGATAAGTTCTCAAACATTTCCTTTTCTCTACCTGGATAATTCTTAGCGATAAAATTATCAACAAAAGTCGTGTGGACTCTTGCTGGCGAGATAGAATTACATCTTATGTTTTCGTGGAGATAATCCTTGGCAACAGAATATGTCATTGTAAGAACAGCGCCCTTTGACATTGAATAAGCAAACCTATCGGAAATCCCTACACTTGATGCAATAGACGCTATATTAATAATTACACCGCCACCATTTTCTTTAAGGTGCGGTATCGCAGATTTCATTCCATTAAAAACGCCTTTAACATTGACATTATAGAGTCGATCAAAATCGCTTTCTTCCGTATTTTCTATATTTCCAACAAATCCTATTCCTGCATTATTAACTAAAATATCTAAGCGGCCTGAGGCTATTTTAATATCTAAAAAGATCTTAGTCATATTAGCCGCATCGGTTACATCACAATAAGTATAGTAAGCAGAACCAGATTCCAAATTGATTTTGTTGACTGTATCGTTACCTGCCTCATCGTTCATGTCCAATATATGTACAACGGCACCAGCCTGAGACAAGGCAATTGCTATTGCCCTACCTATTCCATTCCCTCCTCCTGTAACAACTGCGACTTTACCGTCTAATCTAAATTTCATATTTAGTTTAATTGATTGATAAACGAAATTACGTTGATACAAATTTATTTTTCACGTAGGATCCATACCATGCAATAAAGAAAAAACAGACCAATGGCAATACAAATGAAAAGTTAATCTCTGGCACACCTAAGATGGTTTTATCTGCTACTCCATTTCCACCAATATCGATAATCGAACCCTGAATTTTCGGCATGAGGGCTCCTCCTACAATAGCCATTATTAAACCTGCAGAACCTACTTTTGATTCATCTTCACTTAAGCCGTTAAGGGCAATACCATAGATTGTAGGAAAGTTAATTGATAAGCAAAATGAAACAAAAACCAGTGCATACAACCCTATACTTCCATGTACAAAGATGACAAGCAACATACTAACTATTGCCATTACAGCAAAGTACATTAATAAGCTACTTGGCTTGAAGAATCTTAATAAATAGGTGCCTATTGCTCTACCTACGAAAAAGACTACAAATGCTGCTAACTGATAATAACCTGCTGAGACAGAATCAATATTTATAGCTTCAGCATACTGGTAGATATAAGTCCACATCATAATCTGTGCTCCTACATTAAATATCTGTGCAATTACTCCCAAGGCGTACTTCTTATTCTCCTTCAATGATTTAAAAGTTGCTCCGATACTAGGCATGCCTGTATCATCTTTTGACTCTGGCATTTTACTAACAAGAAAAAGAACAAACACACCTATCAGTACCAACCCTAAAATCACATATGGATTACGAATCACTAACAAGTCAGCCGTACGAATCATTGTTTTAGCAGCCTCATCTAGTAGACTATAATCTGATATATCATCAGATTGAAGATTAACTAATACAAATTGTTGCGCTACAAGTAAGCCAGCTATATTTCCTATAGGATTAAAAGCTTGAGCTAAATTTAATCTCTGAGTAGCCGTCTCTTTTTCACCCATCGAAAGCACATACGGATTGGCTGCTGTTTCTAAAAATGCTAAACCAAATGTCAGGACATAAAGACCTAAACAAAAGAACCAAAATTGTTCTGTCATTGCAGCTGGATAGAACAATAATGCTCCGGTGGCATATAAACTAAGGCCTATCAAAATTCCTGTCTTATAAGAATATTTTCGCATGAGAATTGCTGCAGGTAAAGCCATACAGAAATACCCGCCATAAAATGCCATCTGTACCCATGCTGCTTGTGAATTAGAAAGCTCTAAAACTTTTTTAAACGCCTGCACCATAGGATCTGTAACAGCATTGGCAAACCCCCAAAGCGCAAATAACGACGTAACCAAAATAAATGGGATCAAGATTTTTCTTGATACTACTGAAGGCTTGTTATCTC
>CAZFJO010000119.1:7861-11018 GCA_964518915.1 uncultured Saprospiraceae bacterium | reverse complement strand
AGTAAAGCCCTATATACAATCTAGAACAAGAAGATTATTAATCATTGTTACATTCAATAGGGTTTATCATATATAAAACCCTGATTATCAATTATAAACAAGACATTTCTTGCTACCTCTATATTCGCAGTCAGGATGGATTATCTCCTCTTTAACTAACAATTGAATACCTACCATTCCGATTTCTCAGGATTCTACGGCATATGCTTAAGAAAACTTCTATTGAGAATCTATTATGTGCCGTCTCATAAATACTTGATTTATGGAATTTCTTTCTAACTTTCCCACTGATATGCGATTTCTTATTTTCATATGGATTCTAGCTGGTGGATTAAGTGCTCAATCTGACTCGATATTCGTCATCGATGCCATAGATCTAGAGAATATAGCGGAGAATGAAGAGATAGAAGGTGCAGTTAACATCGAGTATGCGCTCGATGAATTGGTGGAATTTTTCAAGAATCCACTTGACCTCAATAAGGCGGATTACAATCAACTAGAGTCCTTAAACCTCCTCCATGAATCACAGATTCTGTCGCTGATAGATTACAGAGAAAAATACGGTCCGCTGGTATCCATATATGAGCTTCAAGCTGTCCCACGGTGGAACATTCTCACGATACAGCGGGTATTGCCATATGTCAGTGTCAATAGCAACCGGATTAATTTTATAAAATTTAAGGATAGAGCAACCAGTGGAGATCACACTTTATTTTTCAAGGTTAAGCGTGTATTAGAAGACAGGGCTGGTTTCATAGACGACGTCTCCCCTGTATATCTAGGGGATCCGAATCACCTTACCTTGAGGTATAGATATAATTATGGTAATAAATTAAGATGGGGATTGACCGCTGAGAAGGATGCAGGTGAGCAATTCTTTAAAGGAAACAATCCGGGTGGATTCGATTATTATTCAGGATTCGTATACCACTATGACCCAGATGCTAGATTGAGAACCATCGTCGCTGGTGACTATAACATAAGCTTAGGCCAGGGATTAATTGCTCACAATTCTTTCGGATCTGGAAAGTCTGCTCAAGTTATGAATACGAAGAAAGGTGGAAGAGTATTGAAACCATATAGTTCGGTCAACGAAATAAATTTCCTCAGAGGAGGAGGATTAGAATTCATTATCAACGATGACCTTTCAGTGGTTTCATTCGCATCGAGAAAAAAAGTCAATGCTAACCTGCTCCAAGACACCATTATAGACACTGGATTCGAATCGTTTTCATCCATCGTGTCGACAGGTTTTCATAGGACGGAACTTGAACAAGAAAAAAAAGCAACCATAGATCAGACAGATTATGGTGGAAGAATCAATTATAAGAAAGGAAGTTTTTCGCTTTCCGCAAATGGAAAGTCAACCCTATTCAGTCAATCGCTAGACTTAAGTGATGCACCGTTTCGTGCATTCTCATTTGAGGGAAACCGATTGACGAATGTCAGCATAGATGCCAGTTATAGATATCAGAATTTTAATTTATTTACTGAAGGTGCGCGCAGCAACAATGGAGGACAGGCATACATCATGGGTGTTCAGTCTTCTTTACACTCTACCGTAGATCTTTCTGCTATCTATAGAAACTATGGCGTGGATTACCAAGTGCTTAATGCGAACGCATTCGCAGAATCGAGCAACCCCATCAACGAGAAAGGATTGTATATCGGTGTACAATACCGACCCAATACAGAATGGGCTGTATCAGCGTATCACGATTCGTGGAAGCATCCATGGCTGAGATTTAGGGTAAGTGCCCCTTCTTCTGGGTCTGAATCTTTCTTTAGAATTGATTATAACAAGAAGAGAAAGTACAGTGCCTACCTGCAATACAAATATGAAACCAAGGAAATCGACTCCTCTATAGAAGCGGCAACCAGGCCCTTGGTATCAAGGGTGCTACACAGGGTAAGGGTGCATCTCAACAATCAAGTATACAAGGGCTTAGAGTTAAGAAACCGAATTGAGTTTTCTGGAGCAGACTTTGAGAACTCCTTTAATACTGGATGGTTATTGTATCAAGATGTAATCTGGAAACCTATAGGTAGACCGTATTCCTTCAGCACCCGATTCGCTATATTCGACACCGATAATTTCGATACTAGGATCTATGCATTTGAGAATGATATTCTCTATGAATTCAGGATTCCATTTTACCAGGGAAAAGGTACACGATTCTACATAAACTCCCGATGGAATATAACGCGTAAGCTGACATTCGAACTGCGATACGATACAATCAATAGAATAGACGTAGATAGGATAGGCAGTAGTGGTGAGACCATCAATGGAAACCGCAGATCAGAAATAAAGACACAGATTAAGTATAAATTCTGATGGTCCGACTGGAAGATCTATGGTATGGCGATGAAGTTGAACTCATTAAGTCAGGAAGAAAAGGAACGTATGCCGGAAAGACCGAAAAGAAAAAAGTACGGGTCGAAGTAGAAGGAAAAATAATCTTGACTTCTATATCGAATCTGCAAGTCCCTCATAAGAAAAAAGATATTTCCGAACAAGAAAAAGAAAAGAATACAAGCAACTTCTCGAGTGTCCCTATTCCTAAGGAGATAGATCTTCATATGGAAAAACTAGCCACAGATGTACAAGGAATGCGACCTGAAAGAATACATGATTTTCAGATTTCAGCTTGTCGGAATTTCATTGAAAACGCGATAGATAGAAAACTTCCCTTTATCAAGATAATTCATGGAAAAGGAACCGGGAATCTTAAGGCCTCTGTTATGCATCTGCTAAGCTTGTATGATGAAGTCCATATCCATACACCTGCCCATGCAGGAGGAGCTACCGATGTATGGCTCGTATATAAATAATTCTCCGCTTTACCCAACCATCTTATCCTTGAAACCGTATCTACAGTAAGAGGGTTTATATCTTCTTAAAATCGAACTCGAGTTCACGTCCTATTACTTTTCACGATCTATGTTTTCCACTGCTCAAGTAGAACTTGTGATAATCACTGTCACTCGTATTAACCATCTTCTATCAAGATGAGTATAACTTCCAGCTACATGGAATGGTGGGGCTTTCCGAAAACCCATAACAGAGTAGGTATAACAATTAATAAACTATGTGTATGAAAACCATGCGATTACTATTTCTATTCTTAATCTCCATGTCCTTTCTGGTTTCAGT
>CAZFJO010000119.1:0-7761 GCA_964518915.1 uncultured Saprospiraceae bacterium | reverse complement strand
CTGACAATTTTATCCTTAGAATTATTTTTTCTACAGCAGTGAACTGTAAAGGCTGCATTTTACCACACCTATCTGGATGTGACCCCAGTGTTATCTCCTATGAGTTAACTGCTTCTAAACCGGAAAGAAAAGGTGCAAATCAATTTTCAGTAACCTTCACAGCTAAGATTAAAGCTAAGTGTACACGATGTGAAGGATAAATTAATATAAAACTCATTATAGAAAAAAAGTAATTATGATAAAACATACAATATTGATGGCTCTAATAAGTCTGAGTTCCATCCTCTCAAGTCAAGAAAACTCTAATAACCTAAGAGCTACAAAAGACATTTCAATCTCTGAACCCGTTGCTATTGATCTTGATGTTCCTTGTGATGATAGTCGCACTAAAAGTTTCACAAGAAAAGTATGGTATCCTGGAAAAACAGGATCCGAAGCACAAGCATGTGCTGAAGCATACATCGATTCTACAGAAAATTCAACCGAATTAGAAGAAGCAATGGAACCATTGTTTGACTGTGCAAAATGTGACGATGAAAATCGTTGTGATAAAAGTGTTGATATAATAGAAATGAAAATTACTGAAGTGGGATCAGCAGGTGGAGAACCATTTAGGAAAATAAAAGTGAAATACGAAGCTATATGTGCTAAATGCCCTGAAGATAAAAAACCAATTAGATCAAGATCACAGGAAGCATCTTTCTTCCCGAACCCTACATCTAATTATCTAAATATAAACCTAGCTGTTACATCAAAATCCAATAAGGTTAACCTCAGATTAGTAGACCTATCAGGAAGAGTCATTATCAATGTAACTGACAATATACAAGATGGTGTCTTATACTCAGGCATAGATGTAAGCTCGCTTGCCTCTGGCATGTATGTTCTTCAAGCATCTACAGACGGTAAAGTTATACATACAGAAAAAATCCAGGTTACGAAGTAATTCATTCTACAAAACGATTATCCATTCAGAGCATTGGATACTTAATAGGACGCAGGAGTCACAAAAGTGTGACTCCTCTTTTAATTTCATCCATCCATCTATACCTCATAAACATCCGGTAACCGTTAACACTTCCTAAAACACTCTTAAAATTCCGATAATTGGATCTTCAAGTTTAAGTTTTTATGAAGAATGATATACATTCAGTAATTACTACAACCACCACCACCATGTATAGATTAATCACCTATTTTTTAAGCCTTTCAATAGCGACCCTTTTAATATCCTGTAACTCAGACGAAACACCTGTAAATACAGCAGTAAATTCCATTGATATTTCTATCGATGGAGCACAATGGATACCTGATAGTAGAATAAGCGACCCTTGCTTCAGCGCCTTTCTAGTTGCCAGGTCCGAATTGGATGCAAGCCCATTTTATACCTTAGAAGCATATCAGAATAGGGAGGATGGCACAGACAACGAACAATCCATATATATCCAAGTTATGGATGTGCTAGATACTGGTGATTACATCATCGACGGAAGCAATAACGCCCACTTCCAATCACACGCTAGAGTGCAGATAACAGAAAATGGATCTACTTCCACTTATATCAATTCATCAGAATTTCCACAATTCGTATTTTCGGTTTCTGAATTTCATAGTAGAGAATTTTCCAGCCTTATAGGAATCACTGGCTCATTTGGAGGAGTGCTGTACAATCAAGAAGATGCTTCAGATTCACTGATTGTCGACACAAGTACTTTCGTTATTAAAAAGCCCAATGCCTATACTTTCGATCATTGCGAATGATAAATCTTAAAATTTCTCCTTTTCAATTCAACGACTGATCCAGTCCCCGATCATCGGATATATTTCCTTCCTTGCTGAACTCGAAAGGACGATCCTACCATGGGTATAATTTTCTAGATATCCAGTAGATGCACCACAATGAACAATTTTATTCTCTCCGCCTCCTAGGTTATCATAAAAGGACTTACATGCCTTATATGGCGCAATAAAAGTATCCCCTTCTCCTGCGAGTAATAAAACAGGATTCTTAATGTCATTCATCAGCGGAATAAAGTCTAAACCATTCTCTCCAGTAAACACTCTATTTAAATTCCACTGAAACCACTGACCCATTAAAGGTACTTTCTCATCGTGTGGACTGCCCGTAAATTTTCCATCTGACTTACCCCTTGCGAGCATCATTATTTTTCCCAACCAGATTTTAAATCTAGAGATAGGACCTTGCACAGCAGCATAGGATTGTGTGGCAAGAAAACACATGCGACCGATCTTCTCTCTATATAACCGATGATAGATCAAGAATATAACCGAGCATATGCCTCCCCCACTGTGTGCCACAATATCGGCTTGATTGCAGCAAGTAATATTAAGCACGTAGTCTATAGCTTGCTTAAAATCGTTCCGTCCTATTGTTTCGAAATCGTAAGGAACATCTGTCTTACTGCTCGCTCCATGTTCTGGCCACTCTAGAACCCAACAATGACATCCCTTTTCTACCAGATACTCGACTATTCCCACTAAGGTGGATCGATTAGAATAAGTACCGTGGTTCAAGAAAACAGGGTTTCTTCCCTTGTCTTGTGCCTTTCCATATTCCCAGAGTGCAAGAAAACTTCCATCTTTCTTATACAGTTTATGTAGGACATCCTTCATATCAGCTATCAATCCATTTTCTAAAAAGAGGCGTCTTGCTCCCACTTGTAAATACTTCTCGATCTATTTTTTTCATCTTAAGCAACAACCTGTTTTTAAAATGCTGTTCTATTTTTTCGATATAATCTATACGGACAATTTCACTTCTATTGATCCGGAAAAAGAACATCGGATTAAGGATACTTTCTAAGTCACCTAAAGTCTGATTACACACATGTTTTCTCCCTTCTTGATCATGGATCATACAGAAATCCCCATTGGCTTCAATCATTACTACATCATCGGTATGTACCAGTAAGATCCCTTCACTCTTCTTTATGCTGAATCGTTTTTTATAGGATTTATCTTTACTTGATAATGCTTGCTTTATATCTGTCAGGGTATCCAAGGTTAAATCTTGCTTAGCTTCTTTCTGATAGTACAGTAATTCGAATTTATCAATGGCTTGGTGGAAACTCTCTTCATTGTAGGGTTTCAACATATAAGAAATTCCATTGCTTTGAAAAGCGCGTAAGAGATATTGATCAAATGCAGTACAGAATATTATAGGTGCACTTACTTTTACTTCTTCGAATAAGTCAATCGACAATCCATCCAGCAATTCTATGTCAGAAAGGATAAGATCTATCTCCATATGCTCTGAAAGAAACTTTCTTCCCTCGCTGACTGTTCTAGCCCACCCGACAATTTCGCCATTAGGATAACGCCCCATCGCATAAGACTTAATTTTCTCATATGCTGGAATCTCATCTTCTAGAATAAGCAATTTCATATTACTTAATTTATCTGCTTGATAATAGGAAGTGAAATCTTAAAAATCTCTTCCGATACATCCACACTGACCTCTTTTCCCAGTAAGGAATACCTTGATTTAAGATTAGAAAGCCCCGTTCCTGTACTCTCTTCTTTTCTAGGCTTCAATTGTACATTGTTCTCTACACTAATCGCATCCGCATCGACACTTACACGTACTAAGACGGGAGAATCTGTAGTCCCGTAATTATGCTTCACCGCGTTTTCCACGAGTGTCTGCAAGGATCCTGGAGGTACTAAGAACTTCTTTATTTCATCCTGCTTGTAATTCATCTCAAGTTGGTACCCATCTCCGAAACGCTGGCTTATTAGAAACATGTAATCTTGTATGAAATCAAGTTCTTCTTGTAGCGTCACAACTTCCTCATCTTTGGTCGTGATTAAGTACCTGTATAACTTAGAAAGTTTATTAATATAGTTTTTAGCAACCTTAGGCTGGTTGTCAATCAAGGCATCTACAGTATTGAGGTTGTTAAATAAAAAATGAGGATCAATCTGCGTTCTCAATAATTGTAGTTCGCTTTCTTTTTTCTCCTTCTCCACTCGTTCTAACTTATACTTCTGATCATAAAATTTCTTCCCTATAAGAAGGCAAGTAAGAAAACCAATGTCATCTATAATATCTGTAAAAGAATAAAACATAGGATAAAAAGAAAGTGGATGGGTTTTCCAGTTGTAATAAGAAGCATTCAGTAAATTAATAATGACCGCGAATACCAGGACCAATAGGATTGTCAACACAAAAAACTGAACGAACTTCCCCTTGGCGAGGAACTTAGGAAACGTGTAAAACACAATTATTAATGTAGCAAAGAAAGTATAGAATAAGTATATAGCTGAGTCAAATACCAATTCCAAAAATGGAGAGTTTTCAGAATCATCAACAAATGATAAGGGTATGGCAACCATAAAAAACATGGCGATAATGATCTTATCAGATTTATTGACATCAATATTCATGTTATCCGTAGAATTTATTGTAAAGTAGGAAGATTCGATCGCATGACCGAATCTCCTGTACACATTATTAACTACTTCCACCTTCCTATCTATTAATTGCTGAAGTCTATTCTGTTCACTTCTTCTCTTGCACTGCCTTTATTCTTCTCGGCAGCCTTTATGCCCTGATTACCGAATGTGTAAGAGAACTGGACATTTACAACTTTTACATCCCACTTGACAAGTAAGTCTGCATCCATATTGGCATAATCGATGTGTCCATTCCAGAAGCGATTCAATACATCATCGATACCGATACTTATTCTTCCTTTATCATTCAGCACTTTTTTACTAAAGCCCATGCCTATACCATATATCCAATCAGAAGTAATAATCCCTTCCCTATTCGCACTGGAATAAAATCCATTAACTTCTGCTTTTATTCCACCTGGTATGTCAAAATTGAGTTGGGTAAATGCCGTTACATTCCACTGAATAGGAGAAAATGCTTCTCCCAGATACTGTGCATCGAAGCTAGATCGATTAATCATAACTCCGGCATAACCTCCATTAATTCCCGGTATAACATCTACTGGTAAAAAAAGGCTGGTATTGAAATTACTCCGCTTGCCTAAATTGACACTCAGTCTACTGGTTTCTCCACTGTCATCGTTCTGTTCCGTCACTTCTACAATAGCATCGTTGCTTCTTTTATATTCAATATTGAAGAATGGTTGTCCTTCCATAGAAAGAGAAAACTTAGCACTGTGTGTCAGTTCTGGTCTCAAGCTAGGATTTCCTTGCTCGAAGGTAAATGGGTCGTAGTAGTATACGAACGGATTTAAGGTAGAATAATGAGGTCTATCGATCCTATAGCTGTAGGCTACATTAGCCGCTAATCCTGCCACTAGTGATCTATTGAGACTAAAACTAGGGAACAACTGCTTTATCCTTCTAGTCAAGGTGGTATCAACTGTCACAGAGTTGCCTATGGATTTACTATCCTCATATCGCAGACCGACTGTTCCCGACCACTCGCCATAATTAAAGTCTACCTTCCCATACGCCGCAGCTATTTTTTCTGAAAATATAAAGCGATTAGACTGGTTGAGATTTATCTCCCATTCATTATCAATTCCATCGAATGATTGTAAATCGTTGTCGAGTTGCGCATCCGCATACTTCCCTCCTAGGTTGAAGGTAAGTTGGTCATTGACAACTTTCTTTATGTCTAGCTTGGTCGCCCATACTTGATTGTCTCCTAATTGTTGAAAACGCTGATCTTGCAGATCTACTTGGTTCGTTACATCATTTAGAGCAAGGGTATTGTTGTTTTCTCTACCGAATTTCAATAGGTTGAAATCCATGGTAACCTTAGACCCCATGGAATCTAGATCGTAAGCATAGTAAGGATTTATACCCATCAGATCCCATGACCGATCAGAAACATTATCCGTGGTAATCGTCTGTCTAGTTGAGATACCGTCGATGTTCGTTTCATTCATTGCCGTCTTAGTCGTATTGCTATTAATCACTTGGGTACTCACCCCGATTCTGTGTTTTTCATGGGGACGGTAATCAATCGATAATCCCCCACTTAGAGACAGTGGATCAACAGGATCTCTCGTAACCTGGTCGAAAACTGTTTCTCCTACCCTTCTTGTGATGGCAAGCTCTTCATACCATGAATTGTGGTTATAATTAAGATTGCCTTGGATATCAAGCGAGCCATGTTTATGACTTAAGTTGATGCCAGCACTTCGCTGCCAGTTTCTCCCTTTTCCGACACCCATAGAAACGGTTCCTTTCGTTCCATAGAGGTTGTTTCTTTTCAGAATAATGTTGATTATCGGTCCACTTCCTTCAGCTTCGAATTCTGCTCCTGGCTGGTGGATAATTTCAACCTTCTTTATGTTTTCTCCAGGCATATCTTTCAGCAATGCCTGCACATCTATATAATCTGTCGATCTTCCATCGATGAGGATGCGTACATTAGACTGTCCAGCCATAGATATCTTCCCATTGGTTACAAGTACACCTGGTACTTTTTTCATAACGTCAAGGAGGTTGGCGTTGAGAGAAGTCACATTATCCGCAACATTGACAATCATGCGATCGGCCTTCTGCTCTAGAAGCGGACGCTTACCTACAATCTCGACGGTCTTAAGCAATTCACTGTCTGGAAGCAGGGTCAGGAGGATCGGATTACTGACATCACTGGGTACAGAGATATTTTCCGTACGCACGGTTTTATAGCTCAACATAGTTGCTTCTACATAATAATTACCTGGAGCTATATCGCTCAAGGCAAATGTGCCATCCCCTTCTGATACTACCCCTTTAATCAAGGTGGAGTCTTGCGATGAATAAAGGACAACGTTGGCATAAGAAACAGGTTGACTCTGATCATCAATAATGGTCCCTGTCAATGTACTCTGGGCTGACAATTGTGTGACCCAGATGCTCAAAATTAAAATCAGCGTTCTCATAAGTTTTGAAATTTATGGTGGTTCAATACTTCAAACATATGATCATTCTGCACAACATGTTGTCTAAAAATGGCCGACTAAGAAAAATGTCGATAAACAGGGATAAAATTCCGGTGAACGAAATTGCTATATCCTTCTTACCCAGATGTTGCGATAAGAAACGGGCTCTCCATGGTCTTGTAACATCAGAGGCAATGGACCGTGGGCTACATTGAGTGGCTTACCGATATACTCTGTAGATCCCTTTAAAGATACATTATCTTGAATAAGAACCCCATTGTGCAATACCGTTATAGTCGCAGATTTAATCTTCTTTCCTTGATCATCGAATGCGGGTGCACGGTAGATGATGTCATAGGATTGCCATTCTCCAGTCGGTTTTCCAGCGTTAACGAGTGGGATAGATTGCTTGTATAGCGAACCTGCTTGACCATTGGAATAGGTTTTGTTTTCGTAATTATCAAGCACTTGCACTTCATATTTCGATTGTAGAAAGACACCACTGTTGCCCCTGTTCTGACCTTCTCCTTTCGTTTCTGGATCGGTTCTCCACTCAACGTGTAATTGCACATCTTCATACATTTCTTTCGTCATGATATTGCCAGAACCAGGAACAACAGTCATGCTGCCATCACCATTTACCTTCCACGCTGGCTTCGCTCCATCCTCTTTTTGCCACAAGTCGGACAGCTTGTCTGAAATCAATGATTGCGCATCACTAGGTACATTATTGGCTCCTATATTTACTTTAACTGGAATCGGATCCCATACTTCTGTCGCTTCTGGCTTGCTGTATATGGACTGTGAATCGAATAGGATCTCCACATTTGCGAAAGCGAAAATCGACCCTTCCGATGACTGCGATGTCAGCAATACAGTATAGTCA
>CAZFJO010000118.1:0-11033 GCA_964518915.1 uncultured Saprospiraceae bacterium | reverse complement strand
GCCCTGGATCAAGCCATGGATTGTGGTGTAGATTCTATTTTAGTAGCTGAAGGCACTTACTATCCTACTTCTTCTCCAGACGTAGTTTCTACTGATCCGCGTGACAGAGCATTTCATATTAACAGTGATGTAGTTGTAGAAGGTGGATACGATCCATTATCTGGAATAAAAGATGGAGACGCAAGCATTCTTAGTGGTGATCTCGTCACAGCAGGAATAACCTCAAATGACAGCGCCTA
Organism: uncultured Saprospiraceae bacterium; assembly: GCA_964518915.1. GTDB lineage: Bacteria > Bacteroidota > Bacteroidia > Chitinophagales > Saprospiraceae > JABDLO01. Next base: position 10,794 of record CAZFJO010000118.1, on the reverse strand, counting down.
CCACGTTATGGTAAGTACTGGACTTACTTCTGCAGCTGTTTTTGAAGGATTAACTTTTCGAGATGGCAATGCAAATGGCGATGGAACAAACGACATGTTATTCGGAGGAACAACTTTCGATAGACGATACGGTGGTGGAGTATATAATAAATCTTCAGACCCTATCTACGCTAATTGTGTCTTTATAGATAATACTGCAACAATAAATGGTGGTGGTTTATATATCACATCTTCTGATGCGACAGTAAATGAATGCCTGTTTTCTTCAAATTCAGCAGATAATGGTGGTGGGCTTGGGAATGCTTTTAGTTCTTCTTCTATTATCTCACGGTCCATTTTTGATTCAAATGTGGCCTCCACAGCTGGAGGAGGAATGGCTAATATTGCTTCTTCACAAGCGACAATCACAAACAGTGTATTTGTTAATAATTCAGCATCTGAAGGCGGAGGTATTGCGAATAGAGGTGCTTCTGCAGATATTATAAACTGTACGCTGACAGCTAATTCAGCAAGTACTTCAGGTGGATCTATTTCAGTAGGATTATTCTTAACTTCTACTACAACCAATATTATCAACTCCATTTCTTTGGGAAATGGAAGTGAAATATCAGGTTCTTGGAATACTACAGTATCAAACTCAATAATAGATGGTGGATATACCGGATGTGTTGATTGTCCGAGTAGCAATGGAAACATAGATCCACTATTTGTCGATGTGGCAGATCCAGATGGCCCTGACAACATCTTGGGGACGGCAGATGATGGGATCTTTATTCTAGCAGGAAGTCCAGCTATTAATACAGGAAGTCCCGTTGGAGCACCCGCTAAGGATATTACAGGGGCTTCCAGAATTGAAACCATTGATATTGGAGCCTATGAAGGACAATGCTTTAGCAAGGTGGTATATGTAAATTCTAATGCTGTAGGTAATGGCAATGGATTAAGCTGGGCTAATGCATATATTGATCTTCAGTATGCCCTGGATCAAGCCATGGATTGTGGTGTAGATTCCATTCGGGTCGCCGTAGGCACCTACTATCCAAGTTCTTCCCCTGATGGTGTATCCGTAGATCCACGTGACAGAGCCTTCCACCTTAACACCAATGTAGTAATAGAAGGAGGATACGATCCTAGCACTGGAACACAAGTTGAAGGTGCAACTATATTCAGTGGAGACATCGGAATTATTGGTAATGCTTCAGATAATGCCTACCATGTAATGATCACGACTGGACTTGATCAGTCTTCCGTTTTTGCCAATGTCACTTTTCGGGATGGCAATTCGGATGGGATAGATCACATACTTTATAGTTCATCAGATTTCTCTCGAAGACTAGGAGGAGGAATGCATAATATCAGCAGTTCCCCACTACTAAACAATTGTACTTTTACATCCAATTCTGCAAATAATGGAGGAGGAATCTTTAATGATGCTGGTTCTCCGATATTTACAACTTGTACTTTTACATCCAATGCTGCAACTGATTTTGGAGGAGGAATGTATAATTCCGCAAGTTCCCCCTCACTTACAATTTGTAACTTCACGTCCAATACTGCTAATTTTGGAGGAGGAGGAAGCTTCAATGCTAGTGGTTTCCCAACATTCAACACTTGCATCTTTACGTCCAATTCCGCTACTAGTGGAGCGGGAATGTCGAATACTTTTTCTTCCACGGTCTCTCTTACGGATTGTACATTTTACGTACCTGCATCCAATGTGGCTATACTAAATGCAGGTAATTCAACTACTACGATCATAGGTCGTATCGAGATCATTAATAATTATGTAAGTGATATAGAAGGGAAGGTATATAAGACTGTAAAAATCGGAAATCAAGTGTGGATGGCTGAAAACCTTAATCTAGGTACCATGATTAGCGGTAGTAGCAACCAAACCGATAATGCTACAATTGAAAAATATTGCTATGACAATAATCCAGCAAACTGTGACATATATGGTGGTCTTTATCAGTGGGATGAAATGATGCAATATGTTACTACTGAGGGTGCACAAGGTGTATGTCCTACAGGCTGGCACCTTCCGTCAGATGATGAGTTTAAGACTTTAGAGATGACACTCGGAATGACACAAGCAGAGACAGAAATGACAGGGCTAAGAGGCACTGACCAAGGCAGTCAGCTTGCTGGCAATGAACCTCTATGGGCTAATGAAGCTATTGTTCAGAATGCAGCTTTTGGAACCAGTGGCTTTGTGGCTCTCCCAGGAGGCTTGCGAAGAACTTCTGAGCCATGGTTCGGCAACCAGCCTGTATTTGTCTACTTCTGGTCGTCCAGTGATATTGGGAACGCCGCTGCGTTCCGACAACTGTTAAGATTTGAAACGTCGGTCTGGCGCAACTTCTCTGGTAAGCCGTCCGGCTTCTCAGTCCGTTGTGTGCAAGACTGACCGGTCTCGACCGCAGATCGGGATTAAAGGTCGTAAACCGACCTTTAAAGGGAATGACCCTACCTGCTGCAGGCAGGCCGATTCATCAGAATCGGATGGGAAAGGCAGCTTTCGTGCCAGATGTGGAAGTTTTTTTTGGGAAGAGATTGAATACAGAGATAACTGAAGTATAACCGAAGAAGGATGCAAACGGAAAAGATGTTTATAACCTTCTAAAGTTATTGTACCAAGAGTAATTCTATCGAAGAATAAATTATAGAAGTTGTTGCAGCATCCAGATCAATTTTCTGGGTGCTGCTTTTTTAGGGTCAGTGGTAATTCAATTCCAGTTTATTAAGAGTAATTTCCTCACCTTAGCAGTTTCTATAAATGATTTTAGTTCAAAAGCTACATCTCGCAATAATTAGTCTAAAACATTCTATCTGACCTTCTATTTGCTACGAGCAAAAAAAAATAAAATGTATATTTGATAGATTCATTCTTTATAAAAATTATTCCATGCACGTGAATAAACACATGGACTCCATAAAACTAAACTTGCTGAAGCTAGCCATAGTTTTTAGTGTTTTTTCATTTTCAGGATATCATGAATGCTTATCTAGCGCTGTTCCTTTCTCAGATATAATTGAGCTTTTTGAGGATAAGAAAAATGATGTTTCTTATCAACTGCAAGACAATGATGTCGATTATTGTTCTACCTCTGCTTGCCATCTACCATTCTTCCAACTAAATGAAAAGAAAAAGTTCACCAGCCTTTATGATTCCAGAACACAAGTACTTTATAAGCTACTCTCCTATACATTTTTAAGCACAGTCTCTGATTATAATGTAAGATCTTCCAAGATCATATCAGATGATGATGACGATGAAGCGTCTTCCTATCCTATAGGCTAGCACTGATAGCTCACTTTAAAAGTCATTATTCATCGAAGTGTCATTGTATACCAATGCACTCATACTCTTTCATTATGAAAAAAATTAAAAAGGCCTTGCGCATGCTGGCCCTTATAGGTTTAATAACCTTGGCAGTAATAGGCGTAGGGATAAGTGGCGGCGTGCCATTACCTACTTTTAAATCAAGAAGAAATCCTGAAAAGGAAAAAACAGAATTGATCGAACGTAAAAAGCAGGCTTCAGGAGAAGAAACAATCAAGAGGTGAAGGTACATCGCTAGTATTCGCCAGAATTGAATGAAGCTATTGAGTCAAGTTATCCATGCAAAATTCATACATTTACTTTTCATGATCGTAACCGTCACAACGTATAATGAAGCCTGGCCCCAAGCTTTCACAGAAGAAGCTAAGCTGATTAAAGAAGTTATGGGGTCGGTGTTGTTGAAAATTCATCACATCGGAAGTACCGCAGTGCCTGGACTAGCTGCGAAACCTATTATTGATATGATGCCTGAAGTTTCGTCCCTTCTGCTTCTAGATGAGTTAAGTACTCAAATGGCAAAGATCGGTTATGAAGCCAAGGGCGAATTCGGTATCCAAGGAAGAAGATATTACAGAAAAGGCGGTCTTAATAGGACCCATCAGATCCATGCTTTTCAAGAAGGGGACAAGCACATTATAAGGCACCTTGCTTTTAGGGATTATCTAAGAGCTCATAAATCCGTAGCCGACGAATATGGGCGTCTTAAAACAGACATAGCTGACCGCTGCAACAACGACATTGAGCGCTATTGCGATGAGAAAGATCCATTCATTCAATTTCATGAAAAAAAGGCGCTAAAATGGTACTCACTAAAACAATAAAAATCTACAATGGTCGATAAAAAAGCACTCAAGCAAGCTTACAAACAACAGACCCCAACCATGGGTGTATTTCAGTTGTTGAATAAACAAAATGGAAAAATCCTTTTAGAAGGAGCTACCGATATTCAGGCTAAGTGGAATAGACATAGAACAGAATTGAAAATGGGCAGCCACCGAAATATGCAACTGCAACAAGACTGGAATTCTCAGGGAGAAGAACACTTTGAGTTTTCGATTCTATCGGAATTAAAACTAGATGATGATGCGAAGGTAAATGTGAAAGATGAAGTAAGCTTGCTCACTGAAATGGTAGAAGAAGAGATGAAATTATCAGTCGAGTTAAAATATTAATCCTAGAATAACGGTCAGCTACAGCTTATTCTATTTTCTTGAGCATTTCATATTTACTGCTTACCCCCATCAGAGAGAATAGTCTCTTCTGGTAGGTCTTAATCGTATTCGTACTTATGAAGAGTTTCTCTCCGGCTTCCTTATAGGTAAGCCCATCGCGGAAAGCTTTTAGTACACTAAATTCGCGGTCGGAAAGTTTACTGCCTATTTTTTCTTCCGCATACTGCTTGGTAAATTCTCGCTTGTTCTGCTCACTGTTGAATTTATTTAAAGCGAGTTTTATATTAACCTTCAGGTCATTTTCATTGAAGGGTTTCACGATGTATCCGTAAGGGACCGTCCCCATCGCCTCTTCTAGGGTTTTAGCATCAGAGAAAGATGTAAGAAAGATGAATGGCTTCTTGTACTTGTCTCTGATAACTTTAGCCAGATCTATACCAGAAAGTGTACCTTTTATGTTGATGTCTAGTAAGTATAAATCTGCTTCTATCTTGGCAATCTTGTCCAGTGCTCGATCGCCATTCATCGCATGACCGACCACTTGATAGTTCAGGAGCTCTAGATTATACCTAATGTCTTCTGCTATCAATGCCTCATCTTCAACAATAAATATTCTATTCATTTCTTAGTAGATCTTATATGGATTAATATTAATCACTTATATACTAATTGTATTCATAAAACGAAACCTCTATCCTAGGGTCATCACCAGATATGTCTTCAACCTCTCCCTCTAATTGTGTCGACAGAACCCTTACCAGCGTTTTACCAAATGTATCAAACCCTTCATAACAGGTACGACCACTATCTTTAAGAATGAGTGATAATCGATCAGGAAGTTCTTTCAATGAAATTTCTATGATCTTGTCGTCAGACGGCAATGCGTTCTGAATTGTCGCCGAAATCAACTCATTGACAATTAGACCTAGAGGTATCAGCGTATCGATTGTCAATTCTATCTCTTCTATATTTAGTCTTATATCGATGCCAGCATGCTGATGATTAATCATCAGTTCATCAGAAAGCTTCTTGATGTATTTCTTAACACCTAGGTTACTGTCTTCATTGTATATGTCCTGATGAAGAATGGCCATCGTACGGATACGTTCCTTACTGGTATTTATGGCATTTCTTGCACTGTCACTTTCTGCAGATCTACTCTGAAGGCTCATAAGGCTAGATACCATCTGAAGGTTATTCTTAACCCGATGATGGATTTCCTTAAGTAGAGCTTCTTTCTCTATTCTTGCTTTTTCTATGGACGCTTCCTGCTCTCGAATTTTTCTATTTCTTTTCTTAACTGAATAACCATACATCAAGCCAGCCATCAATAGCAGAAACATCAATGCCCCAGCTACAATAAATTTCTGACTTATCTGCTTCTCAATTTCTTCTTCGTTTTCTCTATTCCGATCTTCTAACTCTTTTAACTTCTTGCTTTCATAATTAGCAAGACTTACAGCCAGAGATTTCAGTTTCGCTTCATCGTCAATCCTAGATTGAAGGTCAATTTTCAATTGGGTATAATCGGTATCAGAAGAAACTTGATCAGAAGCATTATCAATTTCCTCTAAGCAGTCACAAGCTTGATACGCGTACCTGTGTTTCTTTCGTTTTAATGCGATGTCTAAACCATGCTTACATTCCAGATATGCATTGTTATAATCTCTAATTGAAATAGAATACCTCCCTTTTTCTACCCACATAAGTGCATAATGAGGAGTAAACTCATAGGAAGACAAATCTTCAACTATAGATTCAATTTTAAATGGATCTGTCTTTTTATAAATTTCAATCAGATGATGTGCTCCTGTATAATTTTTTCCAACATGTGATTCTGATCTTAAATTTTCCGCCTCAATAAAAAAGGGCTTGGCTTGAACCGTATCTTTCTTAAGAAGAAAAGCCTCTCCTTTTAAAATAAGACTCTCCACTCTTGGGATTAAACTATTACTCAACGTACTCTGCTCTAAAGACTTATCTGTATAAATCAAGGCTTCGTCTCCATCCTCAATTTCTATATACAATCGAGCTATGTTATTGAATAGATAAGCTTTACCATTATTAGTTAATCCTTTAGCCCCTTCGTATGATTCGAGTGCAAGCTTATATTCTTTCTTGCTGTAGTGATACATCCCTTTAAGAACTTGGAAATTAGATCTATCAATATTGGTGTTTCTATTTACAAGTTGTTGTTCTAATTCATCGATATAAACTTCTGCAGAATCTAACTCCTCAATAAGCAGAAAATAATTAGCCTTGAGTTGACTGACCCATCCAGGAATAAGTTTATTCCTAGTTACTCCCCCCAGACTATCAATCCGCCTAATGTCTTTTTTTATCGACTCTCTGGGAGCATTAACATACATATTGTATCTAGCTCTATATCTCAACGATCGAGCCATGAAAAAATTCAATTGATTTTTTTCAGCAAGACCTACAGCAGACTCTATCAAGCCTTCTACGTCTGGATGTGAATTCTTATACAATGACACCAACCTCAAGGAGGTAGATATTCTTTTTCTCGGTCCTATATTCGTTCTTTCTAATTCCTTCTTAAGACTATCGATTCTATAACCATCAATGAGGTCCTGGCCAGTTGCATCTGTTAGAAAGGAACATAGGATAAGCCCTATCAATAGAATCAATCTAGAGAAATAAAGATGAGCAGCGCTGGGGCTGTAGGCTCTCGCTTTTATTGTCACTCTATGTTCGATGTTTCTCTATATTGCTTTTTTAAGGACAGAAAAAGAAATTTCAGTACTGGTTCCATTTTCTGTATTAATGGAAATATCACTATTCAATTGATGACTCAAGGCTCTAATCATAGTTGTACCGAATGTATTGCTTTTTACTTTACTTGGATCAAAACCTATACCATTGTCGGCGATTTCTAAATGAAAGATACTCCCTACATGGTTAAGCCTAACCGATATTGTTCCAGAATCACCTTCTGGAAATGCATACTTCAGGCTATTGGTTACCAACTCATTAATGATGAGACCCAGTGGAATCATCGTATCTACGTCTAATTCACAATCATTGATATCCATCTCTAGTTGGATTTTATCTCCCTTGGTGTTATAGGTAGCGAACAGTTCTTTAGTCAACTTCTCTAAGTACTCTTTAACCCCTACTCCACGTAGATTTTTCTTGTTGTAAAGATCTTGATGAATCAAAGCCATAGACCTCACCCTACTCTTTCCATCCATAATGGCTTCTTGTGCACGCTCGCTATCTAGTGATCGACCTTGCAGAGAAAGGATACTTGAAATCAATTGCAAGTTGTTTTTAACTCTATGGTGAATCTCTCCTAGTAGAACATCTTTATCCTTCAGGGTCTGGGAGAGTTTATCTTTATGACTGCTTACTTTTCTAAACAACCTAAACAGCATCAATATCAATCCAAGGATAACAATAAGGCCGATGACACATATAAGTATCACCTTGTTTTTATATTGAATCCTATCTTCAGACTGTGCTTTTTCGATTTTTAGAATCGCTATCTCCTTGTCTTTTTTTTCTTTTTCATACAGTGCATCCTTCATTGCGATTTCGTCCAGCATATCCCTATTGTAGATGCTGTCTGACATTTCCTTGAATTTTTTCTGGTATTCAACCGCCGCCCTAAAATCTTTCTTGCCCTCGTATGCTTCAGCAAGGAGGTTGTATGCACTCATCTGCTGGCTGAGGGACTGGTGTTCTTCTTTAAAGTCTAAGATTTTATGGGCATTAAAAATAGCAAGATCGTAGTTACCTGTAAGGTTATATAGACTGGCTAATCCAGATCTTGTTTCTGCTATATTGTAGTGACTCGGAAGATTTTCTCTTATAGCAAGCGAAGATTTTTTCCATCTCAGTGCTTCCGCATAACGGCCTTGTTTTTTTTTGAGGGAGCCCATAAAATCATGATAAAAACCCAATCCCCACTGAGATCTCATTAATGTATCTAACTGGCCTTGCTTAAGGATATGATATTCTGCCAGCTCATAATTCCCTTGATCTAAGTATAACATACCTAGATTAGCATGTACATTGGCCCGACCCATGGTGTCATCAATTTCCTCGCTCTGAGAAAGGGAAAGCTTATACGCATCGATGGCCTTGTCTATCTGTCCGATGTCATTGTAGAAAATGGCTAAGCCATTGTTAGCATGGGCAATGTCTTTCTTAGTTCCGACCTTACTATACACATCTACAACTTCAAGCAGGTATTTCTGACCTTCTGCCATATTACCCATAAAGATATTCATCGTTGATATCTGATCTGCCGCTTCTGCATATAGCAAGCTATCTTTATGCGTGGAAGCATAGGTATATACTTTAGAAAAAGCGTCGATGGCTTGCACATAGTTACCCATCTTACGGTGTGCTCTTCCTTGATACTTAATGGCCTTTATATACCGACTACTGTCTGGTTGTTCATTCATGGATTGGATGAAATCGTCCGTAAGCACAATAACTTCTGCTACTGAGTCTCTATAGGCTGACTCTACCTTATCCCAGAAACCCGTATCTGTTTCTTCTTGGGAAAGACAAGGATTATATATGCCTATCCAGAGTAGTAAGTGAATTATTGTCGGGATTTTATTCATCAATGATATGTATACTTTTGATTTTTCAAGATCTTTTTTCAATTACTACAACTTTACGAATCTATAAGCAGACAATTGGTTGTCTGAAACAATATTGAGTATATAAACCCCTGGCGTAAACCCAGAAACATCTATTGATGTAGACCTAGGGTCTATATCCGATAATACAAGGTTACCATTCATCATCAATACCTGAATCTGGTCAACAGGCAGATCCGCATCATTCTTAATGGATATAAAATGCTCAGTGAATGATGGATAAATTGTAAAATTATCTCTAGCGAAATCATTATGCGTTGATGTTGTTATATCGGTAGAAATCTTAACAGAATTCCTTCTCAAGGTTAATTCAGGAAAATCAGGATGCGTCATTTTACAATAGTAATTTCCTACAACTTCATTTTCTGTAAATTCAAGCTCTAAGGTAGAACCGGTTTCTCCTTCTATGACCTGATTGTTGTTGAACCACTCGTATACAATTCCTTCAAGATCATCTCCTGCATGAATGGTGTACGTCGACGGTTCAGTTATTACTACTGTATCTACAGTCAGTGTATTATTCTGCCTATCATAACTGATTCCTACCCTTTCATTTGGTTCTATAAATGGGCTCAATGGTTCTAAGCTTGTAAAGGTGAAATCGTTAAACTTGATGTCTAAATTATCAATGATCACACCTTCTGAAATAGGTGCTATAGAAGTATAATTACATCTCCATAAATCAATCCTGGAAGCTTGCAACACCTTATCCGCAGGGAATTCTCCTGTAAATGGATTCTCTCTTATACTCAAGTACATGTCCGCTGTAGATGCCGCTCCACTAAATAAAAGAGAAGCATCACCAGAAAGATTGTTGCCTGCAATGAGCATCCTACTGTATTGTGTAAGCTGTGTAAAGTCAAGTTCTTCTGGTAACTCACCCGTGAGGTTACAATTCTCGCAAGCAAACCATGACAGGTTAGTCACATCATCCACCCAGGTCGGAAAGGTATCCTCATCCCAGTTGTTAGAACTCATGTCAATGGTCGATATAGAAGGAAAGGTCTGTATAATATCGAAGTTGCCCGTTAATTGATTAGCGCTGAGGTTAATGGTACGTAGATCCGTTATTTCCCAAGTAGAGGGAATGGTCCCTGTCAATTTATTCCCCCTGAAATTGAGATTTGAAACGGTAGCAGGTATATATTCTGGAAGTGTTCCCGATATTTCATTGAACCTAATAATCAAGGTATTCAGTCTTGTCATTTTAGTAAAATCCACTGGCAAGGTTCCTGTTAATCCGATATTATCTAGAATCAACCTATCTATATTTACTAAATCCGTCAACCATTCTGGGATCTCACCTTCCACAGATCCATTGCTTAATTCTAATGTTGTGAGCGCATCAAGTTTAGAAATGGACTCAGAAAAAACACCAGTGATAGACTTATTCTTAAGCTCCAGCGAATAGACTCGATTATTTCTAATTCGTACACCATCCCATTCCGTAAGTGCCTTGTCAGTCAACCAGTTTTCCGCATTGGTCCAGGATGGCCCGCCCATATCTTGATATATTTCTACTAGGGCCAGAGAATCGGCCTCCATATTCTGTGTATGACCACAGAAACCGAATAACATTAAAACAATACAATAAGTGTACTTCATATCTTCAGCGTAATTATAGACATAAAGGTGCAACGTGTAA
>CAZFJO010000117.1:1476-11082 GCA_964518915.1 uncultured Saprospiraceae bacterium | reverse complement strand
GATCAAGGAACTCCTGGTTTCGTCAATAGAGCCCATATATAATATACCCGTATATTTAAAGCCATAAAGAGTCGATCGATTTTCTGATATATTAATTTTACCTACTTTTATTATCTCGCTTACACAAATGTCTTAAAAACCACTACATGAATCCACCAGATAAGAATGTAAAATTTCCTCTTGAGAATTACGACCGCCTGTGCTTTCTAAAAAACATAATCACCAATCCGAATATCATTGTCGGAGATTATACTTACTACGACGACTTCGAAGATGTACACAACTTTGAGAAGAATGTAAAGTACTTATTTGACTTCGTAGGAGATAAGTTGATCATAGGGAAGTTCTGTATGATTGCTTCCGATGTCACTTTCATCATGAATGGGGCCAATCATCTTTCTTCCGCTGTGTCTTCTTATCCCTTTGCCATATTTGGCGGAAGCTGGGCCCATGCTATGGAAGGAAAAACCTACCCGAGCAAGGGCAATACTGAAATAGGCAATGATGTCTGGATCGGTCATAAGGTGACAATTATGCCTGGAGTGAAAGTCGGTGATGGAGCCATTCTAGCGACAAGGTCCGTAATCACTAAAGATGTACCAGCCTATGCCATTGTAGGCGGCAATCCAGCAGAAGTCATAAAGTATAGGTACGATGAAAAAACGCGTGATAAGCTTGTTAAGCTTGAGTGGTGGAACTGGCCGATAGAAAAAATTACAGAACATGTAGATATATTGACATCTGATGAAGTCGATCAACTATGGAAGTAATAAAAGGACATTACTTAGTTACCACAATGCAAGAAAAAGAATAACTTACCTTCAAATTGAAGGAAATATAAAACATTATGGATAAGGCACTGCAGACCATGATCAATAATATGCCAGAGAAAACAGGAAAGTCTCTGGACGAATGGAAAATAATATTAAAAGAAAAATCTTTCTCTAAGCATTCTGAAGGTGTTAAATACCTAAAGACAGAACATGGAGTGACGCATGGATTCGCCAATACGATTGTAACTCTTTCCAAGGAAGAAAACAATTCTGAAGATGATCTTGTCAACAATCAATATAAAGGGAAAGAAGCCTTAATACCCATCTATGAAGCCATACTCAATATGGTACATTCCTTGGGGTCTGACCTCACCATTACACCGAAGAAGACTTCAGTGAGTATCATAAGAAAAAAGCAGATCGCACTCATCAAGCCTGCGACGAAAACGCGGATCGATCTAGGGTTAAAAATTAAAAACAAAGACCCAGAAGGACGGCTAGGAAACGCTGGGCCTTTCGGTACAATGTGTACCCATAGAGTACAATTAACGGATGCCTCACAAGTAGATGAAGAGCTAAAAGAATGGTTACAAGAAGCCTACGACCAATCTGTATAAATCTTAAGAATTGAAAACCTAACCATGACTAAAGAAGAAAAGAAAAAACTGCGAGGTGACCTGTTTAGGCATCTCGATGGAATCGTTACTGCGCCCATTGCTTATGCCCTGCATAAGTCAGGAATCATAAAACATATTGTCCACTCAGATTCTACAACACTGTCAGAGCTTACGCAGGTCTTTAAAGCCAATGAAGGCTACCTGAATGTTGCTTTACGGGTTCTAGCCTCACAAGGATGGATAGATTATGAAGTGACTGGAAAAGATCATATCGTTATTAAAAACAACGAGGCGACATCCATTGCAGCCGCATCTATACCGATCTATGAAGATGTCGTGACCTTACTTAAGGAATCAGAGAAGTACCATCCCAGAAAATTCGAAGTAGAACCTTTCAATCTACTTGAAAAAATATTTAAAAAGTATCTGTCTAGGTATGGTCTGGATTCAGGAGATGAAGCAACTACTCGGATTCAGGATCAAGTGCTCAAGCACATAGAAGGCATCATTGTCGGTCCCACAGTTGTTGCACTCGGCATGACAGGAATGTTTCACAATTACTTTATTGAAGCTTCGTTTCACCCTGGGGAGTTTCACGCCGACGCTGAGAATTTCGGAAGGATGCTTGATATATTTGTAGACTTAGGATGGTTTTCTAAATCTACGGATACCTACTCCTTTACAGAGAAAGGCTTGTTCTATACGCGCAGAGCCAGTGCCTACGGAGTAACTGTTTCTTACATCCCTATGTTTCGTAAGACGGAGGAATTACTTTTCGGAGACCCACATGTTCTATGGCAGAACAAACCTGGAGAAAAGGAAACTCATGTAGATAGAGAAATGAACGTCTGGGGAAGCGGCGGAGCGCATTCCGCCTATTTCAAGGTTATAGATGAAATCATTATCGATCTTTTCAATCAGCCTATTGAAAAACAACCCAAGGGCATTGTAGATATGGGATGTGGCAATGGAGCATTCTTAATACACTTGTTCGAAGTAATAGAAAACAGAACCTTACGGGGCAAGATGCTAGAAGAGCATCCACTTTTCTTAGTAGGCGCTGATTATAATCAAGCTGCACTGAAAGTTACCAGAGGCAATATTGTTCAGGCAGGAATCTGGGCTAAGCTTGTCTGGGGAGACATCGGAAGACCTGATCTTCTTGCAGAAGATCTTAAAAATAAGTACAACATAGAGTTAGGAGAGTTACTCAATGTGCGTACCTTTTTAGACCACAATAGAATATGGGAAGATCTGAAAGGGGTGCCAGAGTCATCTGGGACTTCGACTGGAGCTTTCGCTTTCAGAGGAAAGAGAATCAACCAAGATGTAGTAGAACAGAACTTGGTAGATCACTTCCGTAAATGGGCACCATATGTAGAAAAATTCGGACTTCTGGTCATTGAGTTACATACCATTCCTCCTCAAGTTACTTCTTGTCATATAGGAAGAACGGCAGCTACAGCGTATGATGCTACCCATGGATTTTCTGACCAATACATAGTTGAAATTGAAGTCTTTCATAGAGCCGCAAAGAAAGCAGGATTGCATCTTTCCAACAATCATTTCAGACGATTCCCAGATTCTGATCTAGCTACAGTCAGCATCAACTTGCTTAAAGCATAGAGACAGACTAGGCTATATCGGCTGGGACATGGAATTGATTCATTCTTTTAGCATCCGTTAACCAAGCATGGATGCTCGCATATACTTCTTCTTTACCTTCTTCCTGAAACAATTCGTGGTAGAAGCCTTTAAAGGTATAGAGTTCGCAATCGTCAGACCCTACCCTTTCCTTCATGGTCTTACTCCCCTGGATATCTGCTAGTCCATCCGCATCTCCATGAAAAATCCCTATAGGAATGGTAATCTTATATGCATGTGCTTGAACATAATTCATGGTCTTGAGCATCTCATGCCCTGTTCTGGTTTTAGCTCCCTTCAGGTAAACCAGCGGATCAGCTTTGTATGCTTTTTCAACTGCTGGGTTTCTGGATAGTTTAGAACTATCTAGAGGAATGGTTTTCAATTTAGGCGCAATGGCACTCAAGAGGCCCGAAACCTTTCTGAGGAGTGGACCGACACTATCGTCCAGTTTTAGTGCTGGTGCTACTAGGATGGCACCCTTGATATTGTGATCTGTATTGTCTATAAGGTACTTGGTAATGAGTAGACAACCCATGCTCACACCCATCAGAACTGTAGGCAATCGACTATCCTTATACTTATTAAGGATTTCTTTTAAGTCATCTATATATTCTTGAAAACTGGATATATACGCACGCTCCCCTTCTGACCGTCCATACCCTCTGTGGTCATATCTTACCACATCATAACCCCAACCGTTTAATCGCTCGATGGTCGCATCGTGCCGTCGACTGTGTTCTGTGTAACCATGGAGATACACAATCTGACCGATGGGATTAGATACTCTATTTTCAATAACGTAAAGTTCTAGTCCACTTTCTGTTCTGTGCTTTGACTCTTTATCTTGGGTATGCATGATATCTACAGATTGATTTAACGTAATATAAGGATATATAACATATCTATTAAGTGCAGCACTCCTTTAAATCACTTGGTTCCGTTATGAATGAGTGGGTTACTATATCGAATATAAAATGGCCGACACAAGTAATTGAGTCGGCCATTTTATGAATTTTATTGTTAGTTGTTGTTCTAACTCCGCTTAGCTGTAAAGCTCACAGAACAATTGTCTTCATCCGTAAAACTTAATGAAAGGGTATCTCCATTTAAGCTAAAGGTCGAAGTTGAACACTCACTAGGCCCTTCACATATGGTGATAGAATTCCCATCATATGTATATGAGTATTCATCCGTTTCAGAATCAGCAACCCCGGCCACGGTAAATGTTATTTTAGAAACCATCGTACCGTCACTCTTAAACTCATATTCTATATCCGCACAAAACGTAACGCCATCTTCTTCCACACAATTGTTTTCTGCTAAGTCTATAGTAAAATCATCAGAAGCATCGTCGCAGCCTGTTGCAGAATACTGAGTAACCTCCCACTTCCCTTCAATAGAGTCCGTGTTGTCATCACTACCACAGGAAGAAATAAATAAGGCTAGGGGTAAAAGCAGGAAACCAATAAACTTTTTCATAATCATTATATTTTCGTAGTTGTTGAAAATTAATACTTATTGCAGATATACCACTGTTGTCTGACGTAGAAGTTTCCATCTAGCATATCAGATATCACGTACATCTGTAATCACAAAACGAACCACAGTGTAAAAATGTTGATTATTACTTAACCACCGAAATCATCAAAACTGATGTTTTCATCCGGTACACCTAGGTCATCAAGCGCCTTAATGACGGATGCATTCATCGCAGGTGGACC
Organism: uncultured Saprospiraceae bacterium; assembly: GCA_964518915.1. Taxonomy (GTDB): domain Bacteria; phylum Bacteroidota; class Bacteroidia; order Chitinophagales; family Saprospiraceae; genus JABDLO01. The sequence continues at coordinate 6,324 of CAZFJO010000117.1, read as the reverse complement.
ACAGAAGTAATATTCTATTTCTTCTGGCTCGGGGTGGTTCTTCAGGTATTGCTCATAGCAGACAGGCATGATGTATCCTTGGAATCCATCGCCTCCTGCTTCTATATCTTCCTTAACCTGCCAGTTGTCTTCTGGAAGCGGGTTATCTAGAGAAACATAAAACTTGAAATTAGGGAATTCTTCCTCTATCTTTCTAAACTCTTCTATGTAAAAAAGTTCTCTCTTCGTTCTACCTCCATACCAGAAACTCACCTTTCTATCAGTAGTCTTTAAAGTATGGAATAAGTGAAATAGATGAGATCTCAATGGAGCCATTCCTGCACCACCACCGATGTACACCATTTCTTTTTTAGTCGGCTTAATAAAGAATTCTCCATAAGGTCCAGAAATGGTACACTTATCACCTACTTTCAGGCCGAATACGTATGACGAGCATACGCCTGGATTTACTTCCATCCATCCATTCTTAGCTCTGTCCCATGGTGGAGTAGCAATTCTGATATTCAGTTTTACTATATTTCCTTCCGCTGGGTGATTAGCCATAGAATAGGCACGGAATTGTGTTTCATCATTGACCATCTTCAGCGGCCACAGGTTAAATTTATCCCACTCTGATTTAAATTTTTCTGGGTCATCATGGTAAGAAGGGTGCGCCGTAATGTCCATATCCTCATATGGCACAGTAATCTCTGGCACATCAATCTGTATATATCCTCCAGACTGGAAATCTAAAACTTCTCCTTCTGGCAACTTCACAACGAATTCTTTAATAAAAGAGGCAACATTGTAGTTAGATATAACTTCACATTCCCACTTCTTGATTCCGAAAATCTCTTCAGGAATTCTGATTTCCATATTCTCTCTCACCTTCACTTGACATGCAAGTCGCATACCTTCTGCAGCTTCTTTTCGTGTTAAGTGGTTTAACTCTGTAGGTAAGACATCTCCTCCTCCTGCATCTACATGACACTCGCACATAGCACACGTTCCTCCTCCTCCACAAGCAGAAGGTAGAAATACACTTTTATCAGATAAAGCAGATAATAAGGTAGCCCCTGGAGACACGACCAGCGGGTTCTCTGTGTCACCATTAACAATAATGTTTACCTCGCCTTGAGCTACCAGTCTCTTTCTAGCTGCAAGCAGCATCATAGACAATAGAATGATTACTCCACTGAAAACCACAATCGCCCATATAACAGGCATAAAAGAATTAAGTATGAATAATGACATATTATATCAATTGTATATTATACATTTTATTTCAACGCTTATCCCACAGCTGCTGGATCTATACCCATCAGTCCCATGAAAGCCATTCCCATCAATCCAGTTATGATAAAAGCCATTCCTAATCCACGTAATGGAGCAGGAACTGCGGAATATCTAATTTTTTCTCTAATTGCTGCAATAGCGATGATTGCAAGGAACCATCCGAAACCACCTCCTAAACCGAAGGCCACAGATTCTGAGAAATTATATTCTTTAGAAACCATGAAGAGTGATCCTCCTAGGATGGCACAGTTCACTGTAATCAATGGTAGAAATATACCCAGTGAATTATACAGTGATGGCGAAAACTTCTCAATAACCATCTCCACAAGTTGTACCATAGAAGCAATTACTGCTATGAATAGGATGAATCTCAAGAAAGTAAGATCCGTTCCGAATAATCCGTTCTCTGACAATAAAACAGAATTAATCAACCAGTTGATAGGCATCGTAATCCCGAGTACGAATATAACCGCTAGTCCTAGACCAAATGCCGTCTTAACTGTCTTACTTACAGCAAGAAAAGAACACATACCTAGGAAATAGGACAATGCCAGATTCTCTATGAATGCTGACTTTATGAATATATTTAATAATTCGCCCATTATATTTTCTTTTAAATTATAGTCTTAATAAGTCAATTACGAAACGTCAACCAGCTTAGGATTCCATGCTCTATGTATCCATATAAGTATACCGATTACAATCATTGCAGATGGGAAAAGAACCATCAAGTTATTGTTAGCATACCATCCTAACCAGGATACTTCTGTCGTATTCACAAGAAACTCGGAAGTATTACCGATGATCTTATAGTCTAGCAAGCTGCCTTTTCCTAAGAGTTCTCTAGGTATGGCAACTGCGATAAGGATAAGGCCATAACCTATCCCATTTCCTAATCCATCCAGCGCACTTCTGTATGGATCATTACCCATAGCGAACGCTTCTAGTCGTCCCATCACGATACAATTCGTAATGATCAGCCCGATAAATACGGACAATTGTCTGTATGATTCGAAGTTGACAGCCTTGAGGGTCAATTCTACAACCGTTACCAGCGTAGCAATGATCACCAGCTGTACAATCATTCTCACCTGCTTAGGAATTCTTTTTCGCAATAAGGAGGTTATCATATTGGCAAAAAGGCAAACGAAAACTACCGCTACTGCCATAACCAATGAATTCTTAACTCCTGTTGTAACGGCAAGTGCTGAGCATATACCTAGTACTTGTACCGTTATCGGATTCGTATCGTTAAGCGGATCCGTGATCAACGCCTTTTCCTTCTTCCCGAAGGTCAGCGTAGATTTTTTTACCTCTTTTACCGTTGCTGTATCAGCCATAGGTCTTATTATTTTATCGTTACGATTTTTTAAGTTTCTTCAAGTAGGACTCATATAGTTTATATCCTGACTCCATCATATCATTCACTCCATTAGCAGTAATGGTTGCACCTGTTAATCCATCTACCTGATAGCTAGGATCTTTAGCTCCTCCTTTCATAGCGACAACAGACGTGTACTTGCCTGCATCATTGTAGAAGCTCTTTCCTATATATTGTTTCTTCCATCCCTTATTATCCTTAATCTCTGCACCTAGACCTGGTGTCTCGGCAGCATGATCGAAGTCAATTCCAGCTATGGTCTGCATGTCTGACTTAAGAGCTACATTACCCCATATCTCATCCCATAGTCCATTTCCTATGACAGATATGATGTAATACTTTTCTCCTGCATCATCAAACACGTAGACAGGAAGAACCTTTTCTGAATTGTCTTTCTTCTTTTCCTTAGACATGTCGATCTCTTCAGGACTGTCTGCCCCTTCACATCTACTTGACAACTCGTTGTTGCTGACTTCATTGCCGTAGCAATCAACCGCAAGCTGCGTGATCTGACTGTCAAATACTGCCTGTACATCTGCATCACTCATAGACTTTATGTCTTGTCCGAGTTGATCCGATACCGCAGATAAAATAGCTCTCTTATTGTAGAGCGCTTCATTCTTATCATGTATCGGTTTTAAACCCGTATACATAGACGCTAATACAAGTGCAACTAGCGACGTCATGATAAGCACAAATGTGTAGATATATTTAGTACTATGCACGTTTTAATCTTTTTGAGATGTTAGCTTCCAAGACATAATGGTCTATTAATGGAGCAAACGTATTTAAGAATAATATAGCTAGCATCCATCCTTCTGGATAGGCTGGATTGAAAATTCTGATAATCATACCGATAACACCGATCATGAACCCATAGATCCACTTACCGGTATTGGTAGAAGCAGCTGTCACAGGATCAGTCGCCATAAAAACAGCAGCGAATAAGAAGCTACCCATATATAAGTGGTAATACCATGGAACATCCATAAATGGAGTAAGGCCCCATGCATTAAATATCATAGCCATAAAACAACCACCGAGAATCATCGAAATGATAACTCTCCAACTGGCAATCTTGGTGAAAATCAACAATAAAGCACCGATGATGATGAATGGCTTAGAAGTCTCTCCGATTGATCCTGGAATTGTACCCCAGAACATCTGACTAGAAGAATAAACACTGGTTACATTCTCCCATCCTCCTTGATACGCAAGACTGAGCGGTGTAGCACCTGTATATCCATCAACTACAGCAGTCGCTGTGGCATCGAATCCACCGATACCCATCCAGCCAAACAAGGTGTTGAAAAATCCTGTGTGCCACCAACCATACTCCGCCATGGTACCTGCAGCTGTTGATTCGAAGCCAGACACCCATACTTCATCTCCTGAGATGGTTGTCGGATAGGCAAAAAACACAAATACCCGAGCAAGCAAGGCAATGTTCCATATATTCATTCCTGTTCCACCGAATGCTTCCTTTCCGATTATTACAGCAAAAGCTACAGAAACACATAAAATCCAAATCGGAATATCAGGAGGCATAATAAGTGGTATTAAGGCTCCTGTAACCAGAAATCCTTCTTCCACAGCATGTCCTTTCTTGTAGGCAAAATATATTTCTATACCCAGACCTATAACATGCGCCCAGATAAATATAGGCAACATCTTAATCAATCCATGAGCAAGCTTAAGGTGAAATCCTTCTAGAAATCCTAGATACTGCCCAGCCGCAACAAAGTGCTGATGACCGATATTATACGTTCCGAAAACATAACACAACTGCATAGCAAGCACTACATGGACCATGGTTCTTTTCAGATCCATACCATCCTTCATATGAGTACCCCCTTTAGCGGTAGAATCCGGTGCATACGCAAATGTATAAACCGCATCAAACGCTGTATGCAAGAAAGGACGCTTCTTCTTGTCAGGTTCTATTTTCTTTAAAAACTCTAGTAAACCCATTCTATATCTTTAAGTCAATCGTTTTTATAAAGTTGTTACATCTGGTCACGCATGGTATCTAAACCCTCTCTCAAGATTTCTTGCAAGGGCATTTTAGACGTACATACGAATTCACATAAGGCAATATCTTCTTCTGACATCTCCGCTAGCCCTAAGCCTTCCATTCTTTCGAAATCATTGGCCATGATGGATTTCATCAAGTGCTGAGGATATATATCCAT
>CAZFJO010000117.1:0-1376 GCA_964518915.1 uncultured Saprospiraceae bacterium | reverse complement strand
CCATCTGCAATATTATCCGCAGTCAGATCCCCGATGCTAGCCCCTAGATAAGTTCTATACATCTTAGGTTGTACAACTTGTGTCCCTGCAACTCCTACAATACGTTCTGCATGGTACTCTCCCGTAAGAAATAACTTTCCGATGGTTATCACATCCTCTACTTTCAACGTCCACACTACATCCGTAGGATTAATAGGATCTGTATGATGCATCTGAACACCTACGTTTCCAGCTGGATGTGGCCCAGCGAAATAGTGCTTTTCTGCATCTGCAGCTCCAGTAAAGGCGGCGTGAGGAAGGTTTTCTTTATCTCCGTTGAGTCCTAAATGGACACTTCCTGACGTCAATGCGCTCAATACTGAAATACCTTTCTGGAAGGATTCTTCCTGCCCATCCACTACAACATTAAGATCAAGCGCAAGTGGACTTGTATCGAATGTAGAGATGAATACGTTTTTAGGCGTCTCCGTCGGATCAGCAACAATGTCGAAAGGTCTCTGCACAAGATGAGTCCATGCACCAGATTCCATTAAAAAATCCACAATTGCTGAACGCTCACCGTCTAAGCTCGGTACTTCATGCTTCCTGTAGGTAATGTCTTTATCTGCAAGAATGATCACTTCAGTGATTGCACGCTTCGCTCCTCTCTTGACCTCTACAACCTCTCCGCTTACCGGAGCAACATACTTAATCGATGGATTGCTCTTATCATAGAATAGCTCGTCACCTGCTTTTACTTCAGCTCCTTCTTCTACCAGCATCTTAGGGATAGGCGCTATCCCTCTGAAATTAGTAGGTCTGACCGCATACCGATTGACAGAAGCATCATGGATCGTATTGTCGTTAATCTTACCAGACAAGTTGATAGAGAATCCCTTCTTTAACTTCTTGTAAGATGCTCCTTTAGTATGAGCGGGCTGGTCTCCCTTTATTAATGATCCTAGATCTGGAAATAAAGAGAAGTTTTCTTTTGATGTATCCATCCCTGCTTGTTTCGCTTCTACCTGCATCAGATTGTCCGTTAATGACAATATAGCTCCTATGACTAAGACAACTCCTAGCCCGATTAATGAATAGATTAATAGGCTATTGTCAGAACCGGAACCCTGCGCATAACTGGCTTGTGTGAAAAACAAGAAAGATCCTAGATAAATCAATCTGCACTTATGTGATTTCAAGGCTGTCAGATTTTAGTTTTATCAATTTTGCCGCGAAGATAAGAAGTAATGATTATAAGACGTGAAGAGGCATCAATGTTTTTGCAATAATCGTTATTTAGACTGTATCTAGATAGTCTGATTTTAGCGCTTCTTTTTCTGGAAATAATGATGGACGATGTCTAATTTCTCTGACCTAGACATCAAGCCTGGATTGAT
>CAZFJO010000116.1:7980-11088 GCA_964518915.1 uncultured Saprospiraceae bacterium | reverse complement strand
TACATAGGCAAGTGGAACCTTACAATTGATAAGGATGGAAATTCTCTTGTCAGCTGGCTAGAAGTTACCAAGTCTGGACGCAATACGCTGGTAGGTAGATTCGTATACGCATTCGGTAGTGCGCGGCCGATATCTGAAGTGAAAATCAGTAAGGATGGCGGTTTTTCTTTTACAATCCCTAAACAATGGGAACCGGGCGCTGGTGACTTATCCTTTAATGGAAACATGGATGCCGAAAACCTAAAAGGAGAGATGACTTTCACTGATGGAAAAAAACATCCTTTCACAGGGACACGGGCTCCGAAACTTGCATCGCAGGGGCACACGCGTCAGTTGTTCGAGAAAAAATTATTCAACGGAACAGACCTTACTGGATGGAAGACCGGAGAGAATAGTAAGTGGTCAGTTGTAGGTGGCGTCCTCACTAATCCATCGGCTGGGGCCAATCTCGTCTCAGAAGAAACCTTTCAAGACTTCCATCTTGAGATAAGTTTCAGATATAACACTGGGGCCAATAGTGGCATCTACCTGCGCGGTAGATATGAAGTACAAGTAGAAGATAGTTATGGCAAGGAACCTACCGATATTCTATTCGGAGGCATATATGGATTCCTTACGCCTAATGAGATGGCAGCCCTACCGGCTGGAGAAATTCAGAAAATGGAAATCACCCTTATCGGAAGAAAAGTTTCTATCGTTGCTAATGGGAAGCGCATCATCACCAATCAGATCATACCAGGCATCACAGGCGGGGCACTCGACAACGACGAAGCAGCTCGCGGCCCGATTATGATCCAGGGAGACCATGGCCCCATAGAAATACTAGAGGTTAAGTTGACAGAACTGGAATTACATGAAGTGGATGATTCTTTAAAAAATGGTCGGGAGTCAATAAAGAAGTAATGAGGTTTATGCTGTGTTATCTAGGAACCGTTCTACAATCAAGGGATTCCCTAGTAAATACCCTTTATTAAATTCAGTGTTTCCCCTCATCCTCATCATATAGGATAGGCTAACTTTGTAACTGTTGGCTTTATAGATATAAAACAATTTAACCCTACTATATCCTCTCTCCTATGAATAAAAGGATGTTGCTCTTATGGCTGTTGCTTAGCCCTGTTCTATTGTTTTCAACGGAATACTACGTAAACCCTAATGGCAACAACAGCAATGATGGTCTTTCTTCTGGAATGGCCTGGCTCGCTTTACAATATGCTGCTGATCAGATTTTCGCTGGCGACACCGTCTATGTATCCGATGGCAACTATGATGGTTTCGACCTTAGGAACATATCTAGTTCTTCTGGAATTTATACTGCTTTCATAGCTACAGGAGAAAATGTGGCCATTGTTTCTTCCGGCCCGATAAGAGACGACGGTATCAATGTGGAAAATTGTAGCCACATAATCATAGATGGTTTTATCTCTAACGATATGCCTGGCATCGGCAATGGAATCCGTGTTGTGGTTTCAGATTTCTGTATTGTAAGAAATTGTACCACGGATGGAAATGCAGAACGCGGAATATTCACTGGATTTACAGATGATATCATCATTGAAAACAATGTGTGTTCTGGATCTATAGATGAGCACGGCATCTATGTGTCCAATAGTTCCGATCGGCCGATCATCCGCCACAATATATGTCATGGGAACAATCGAGCTGGCATCCATATCAATGGAGATCTGTCAGCCGGAGGAGATGGCATCATAACAGATGCTCAGATATACAACAACATCATCTATGACAACAATCTCGGTGCAGGCATCAATATGGATGGGGCTGAACATCCTATCATCTACAACAACCTCATATACAATAATCATTCTGCTCAGGGTATCTCGATGTATCAGATCGATGGAGCTCTTGTTACCCATGGAGCTAAGATATACCACAATACTATTGTAGTTCCTTCTGATGGACGATGGGGCATCTTAATAAATGAAGGAGCACAAGTTGACACAGAAATATACAACAACATCATTCTGAACAACCATGCCTGGCGTGGATGTATCGCCGCGGATAATGTAACAGGCCTTACAGCAGACCATAACCTTTACTATGACAAACTCAGTGACGAAGGAGATGGATCGACCATTTCATTTTCAGAATGGCAGGCACTAGGATTGGATGCTGCTTCCTTAGTTGTAGCAGATGAAGACCTGGTTTTCTCAGATCCCGGTTCTGCTAACTACCATCTTCTAGAAGACTCTCCAGCTCGTATGTTGGGAACAGACATCGTCGCCCCTATTGTTAAAATGGACTTAGAAGGCAATGACCGAACTGCGTATGATGCAGGTGTATATGAGCGTTCTACTGTTTTATCTGTGGACTTAGCAGATCAATTAAAAGCAGAAATAATAAATCATGAAATCCATCTTACCTGGTCTACCCTACTGGAAGAAAACGTCGAATCTTTCTTAGTTGAGTATTCTGACGATGGAAACCTATGGCACTCGATGTCTACGCTCCGTCCCAAAGGAGGTAACCGACTTACCCATTACCGCACAATAGATCGTCAACCTTTACTTGGCATCCGCTATTATAAAATCCTAGAGCTTTCTGAAGACGGTTTAATTGCCCCCATCGGGATAACCAGCATTATAGGTTCTGTGGATCTACCTATCGTCTATGTTTCGGAAAAGCAATTGTTCTTAAGATCTGGTGAAACAGAAATAGATGCTTGGATGTTGTATGACACTCATGGACATCTCATCCATCAGATAGCAGGAGTGACACCTACAGTAGATTTATCATTTCTACCAAGAAGCATGTATATTATTATAGGGGTAAAAGAAGGAAAAAGAATCCTTGTGGAGCGTATAGTGGTGGAGTAAATTATTAAAAAACTAAACGTATACATAGGTCTGCTCTAGAACTTACAAGAATACAGTCATTGATTTTGAGTGGCTAGAAATTAATTCCATCTTACATGGAAGAAGAGCTTGTTAAAAAAGTTAGAAACCAATAATTGATCACAATGTATATCTCCAATCTTCTTTTCATACTCTAAGTAGAATAATGAAAGATTCCTGAATTTCCACTCCGCTCTACATTTCCATTTAACACATATATCTAATTAAAAATACGTTCTGTATCTTTACCTTT
>CAZFJO010000116.1:0-7880 GCA_964518915.1 uncultured Saprospiraceae bacterium | reverse complement strand
CATTTCCATTTAACACATATATCTAATTAAAAATACGTTCTGTATCTTTACCTTTCTCTCCTAAGTAGAATCTAACCCATTCTTTCTAAGAGAATTTTTTATTACCAACCTATAAGAATCTTATGCCAGATTTTTCGCACCTGCATTGCCATACTCAATATTCCCTTCTAGATGGAGCTTCTGAAATATCTACCCTGATGCAGAAGGCAGCAGCAGATGGCCAGAAAGCAGTCGCACTTACAGATCATGGAAACATGTTTGGCGCATTTAAATTCGTTAGAGAGGCGAATAAGGCTGGTGTAAAACCCATTGTCGGTTGTGAGTTCTATCTCGTGGAAGATAGACACATTAAGAAATTTGAGAAATCGAAAGGACAGAAAGACAAGCGTTACCACCAGCTCCTTCTAGCTAAAAACAGAAAAGGATACGAAAATCTATGTAAACTGTGTTCCCTCGGATTTATAGAAGGGCTCTACAGTAAGTTTCCGAGAATCGATAAGGAGCTGATTGAAAAATACAGTGAAGGACTGATCGCGACTTCTTGTTGCATAGGTGCAGAAGTACCTCAGACTATTCTGAGTGGAGACATTGAAAAGGCAGAACAGAGACTGAAATGGTGGCTCGATATATTTGGAGAAGATTATTACATAGAACTTCAGCGACATAAAGGGCTAGAACAGATCGATGACACAGGTATGAGTCAAGAGGATGTGAATCAGGTCTTGCTACAATTTGCCGAAAGGCACAACATCAAGGCCATCGCAACCAACGATGTCCACTATGTAGAAGAAGATGACTGGCAACCGCATGACATCCTCCTATGTGTCAATACGGGCTCCTTCATGTCGGAAGAAAAAAGATTTAAATTCCCAAGTAGCGACTTCTTCTTTAAGACGAAGGCTGAGATGGGAAAAATCTTCCACGATGTGCCACACGTCCTAGATAACACCATGGATATTGTGTCCAAGATCGAACCCCTAGAGCTGGCAAGGGATGTATTGCTTCCTGCCTTCCCACTTCCAGCTGGCTTCGACACGCAAGAATTGTACTTGAGGCACATCACCTTCCAAGGGGCTAAGCGTAAGTATGGAACCATAACACCGATCATAGAAGAGCGGCTCAACTTCGAGCTTGAAGTCATCAATAAATCTGGATACCCTGGATACTTCTTAATTGTGCAAGATTTTACAACGGTAGCACGGCAGATGGGAGTATCTGTAGGACCAGGTCGAGGATCAGCAGCTGGATCAGCCGTTGCCTATTGCCTAGGAATTACCAATATCGATCCGATAAAGTACGACTTACTATTCGAGCGGTTTCTGAATCCAGAAAGGGTATCGATGCCGGATATAGATATTGATTTCGATGATGAAGGAAGGTCTAAGGTTATCGACTATGTAATCGATAAGTATGGAAGAAACCAAGTAGCTCAGATCATCACTTACGGAACCATGGCCGCTAAGTCTAGCTTAAGAGATGTAGGAAGGGTGATGCAAGTTCCCTTGCACGAGGTAGACCGAGTAGCTAAATCCTTCCCTACCCACCTTAAGGCCACCCTCAAAGGCGTCCTCGCCGATGGTGGCATATCTCCTAAACTCAAAGGAGAGATGAACAGTGAAGACGTGGATAAGGCCAATGCATTTCGGAAACTATCAGAAGAAGAAACAGACATAGGGCAGATGATCCGCCAGGCTAAAAAACTGGAAGGTTCTGTCCGAAATACAGGTATCCATGCATGCGGTGTCATCATAACACCAGATGACATCACGAATTACGTTCCTGTATCCGTTGCAAAAGATTCAGACCTCCTCGTCAGCCAGTATGACAACTCTGTTGCCGAAGACGCGGGCCTTCTCAAGATGGACTTCCTGGGATTGAAAACACTGACCATCATCAAGGATGCTGTGCAGATAATTAAAGATACTACTGGCGATGAACTAGACGCAGAACTCTTCCCGCTCGAAGATGAAAAAACCTATGAGTTGTTCCAGCGCGGAGAAACCATCGGCATCTTCCAGTATGAGTCCGTCGGTATGCAGAAAAACCTGCGGGAACTGAAGCCTACACGATTCGAGGATTTAATCGCCATGAATGCCCTGTACCGTCCAGGACCGATGCAATACATTCCAGATTTTATTGCACGGAGGCACGGCAAGCAAGACATCACCTACGACCTCGACGATATGCAAGAATATCTAGAAGAGACTTATGGAATTACCGTATATCAAGAGCAAGTGATGCTCCTTTCTCAGAAGCTGGCAGGATTCACTAAAGGTGAAGCCGATGTCTTGAGAAAAGCCATGGGTAAGAAAAAGAAAAAACTGATTGATGAGTTGTTTCCTAAGTTTATGGCAGGTTGCGAGAAGAATGGTCATGATAAAGGAACGTGTGAGAAGATATGGAAGGATTGGGAAGCATTCGCATCGTACGCATTTAATAAGTCTCACTCGACCTGTTATGCTTTCGTGGCTTTTCAGACTGCTTACCTTAAAGCCCATTATCCCAATGCGTTCATGGCATCGGTGCTCAACCACAACAAGAGCGACATCTCTAAGATTAATTTTTTCTTGAGAGAATGTAAACGGATGGGATTAACCGTACTCGGTCCAGATATCAATGAAAGTAAATTAAAATTCGCAGTGAACGATGAAGGACATATCCGATTCGGATTATCTGCCTTGAAAGGAGTCGGAGAAGGCCCGGTCACTGCCATCGAAGAAGAAAGAAAAGAAGCAGGCGCATTCAAGTCGCTTTTCGATATGGTTAAGCGCGTGAACCTGCGTGCTGTAAATAAAAAATGTTTCGAAAGCCTTGCACTAGGAGGAGCCCTAGATTCTCTAGGACCACAGACGCGGTCACAGTATTTCGCCCCTTCAGAATCTTATGACACCTTGCTTGAGCACGCCATCAAGTATGGCAACACGTATCAGCTTCAGAAATCTCAGAATCAAGTATCCCTTTTCGGTGATGCAGATGATCAATACATCATCGAGCCTAAGTTTCCAGAAGTGCTTCCATGGAGTAACATAGAAAAGCTAGAAAAAGAAAAAGAAGTGACAGGTATATACCTATCTGGACACCCACTCGATGATTATGAAATGGAGATTACCAATTATACGAACTGTCCACTCGCGCGCGCGGAAGACCTCCGTGAGAAGCAACTCAAACTAGCAGGATTGGTTACAGAGGTATTCGCGGGTGTGTCTCAGAAAGGAACCGGTTATTGTAGATTTACCATACAGGATTATACAGGTGGCCTTCAGATTGCTTTATTCAATGAACAATACGAAAACTGGAAGAACATTATCTTCAAGGGCAACGTCCTTTATGTAGAAGGAATGAATATGAAACGGTTCAACCAGGACCGATACTTCTTTAAGGTTAAGGATATAAAGATGCTCGACTCCGTCGGCAAATTACTTACTAAGTCTATCACCATTAAAATACCAGTGGAAAGACTTAATGAAGAATCCGTAGAAAAACTGACCACTATCTGTACTGAAAACGAAGGAGAGCACACTTTTAAACTGGTTGTTGTAGATGAAAAGAACGACCTAAAATTAGACTTGATTTCTAAGAACACGAAAGTAGAAGCTTCCAGTGTTTTAATCAAACAAATAGAAGGACTAGGGTTTCCGTATAAATTAAATTAAAGGTTCACACCATTATTAAACGACTGTCATGGAAGGCAGCAAAATAGCCAGGCTGCTGCCCTTATTAAATGCGTATTCTACAGAAGGACTGTTCTTAGTATCCGGATACAATAATTCCAGACGCTTGCTGATGTCTTGCAAGATAATGTCCCTTTTTTCTTTACGATTCTCAGGAGTATGAATCCCATTATCAACCACCTTTATCATTAATTTATTCTCTTCCACAATCAGGTATTGAATCGAAAGGCGGGGCTTAGAATCAGTTACAGGCATCACATGGTTCCATAGACAGAATTCGAGATAAGCTTGTATCAATTGAGGAGGGCTTTCATGTACAGAGGGTACAACCCCTTCTTCTAATGTTACATCATATAGAAACTTAGGCCCGAGCCTTTTAAGTTCAAGTTCTAAGTAATTTTTAATAAACTTTACCTCCTCATTCAAGTAAGCCATTTTCTTCTGAGACATAGAAACCGTCTGTCTTAAAAGCCTAGAGAATTGTACCAAGTATTTAGAAGCTTCTCTTATTTCATCGTGGATGATAAAATTATTGATAGCGTTGAGGTTGTTAAATAAAAAATGAGGATTAAGTTGGTAGCGGATGATACCGAACTGAAGATCCATCAACTCTGCCATCTCTTTGGCTTCTCTTGATATGGTTTTTTCTTCCGCTATGCTATGAACCAGAGATTCAATTTTAGAATCCTTTCCTTCTGATTCTACCCTCAAGTATTGAATTTTATCTTCTTGCAAGGATGTAAGCAATTGTTCCCGTTTTCTTATCTTATATCCGATTCCTAGCGCGAAACATATTGCCTCAATCAAGATTGCTATCTGCGTAAAATTAAACGGGAAAAAGCCTGAAGGTGGAATCGCGTATAAATTCCAGTTGTACGCGCCTACCTGTCCGAGAGATGAGAATAACTCAAGGAAAGATCCAGTCATCAAGAACAATGATCCTGCGATAATATAGTACTTCGTTTTCTCGCTGACTTGGTGGTACACTTTCCACAGGATGAGGATACTTACAGCCGATACAATAACCCATAAGATCGATAAGTAATTCTGGACGAATAAAAAATTTCGCGTCAGCAAAGAGACGCCGAGAAACAAGAATGAGAAAACAACGAACATATAATTGCATCGCGTGACGAAGCGATGTAAGGAAGGATAGGACGCCTTTAATTCTAAGAAAACATCTAAGAAATAGATGAACGCAATGTAGATATACATCTGGAAAAACTCATTGACAATATGGTAGAATATAGGTTGATTGCTCAAGGCAAATATCTTGAGAAACGCATCTGCCTGTACGCCATTATGCACAAGTATGGCCGCTAAGTAAATCGCATAAAAACGAAAATCTCTGTTTTTATTCTGAATCGACAACCCTATCATATACAACAGAAAAATGGAAATTGCGCCAAGAAAAAAAATGGTCAATATCAACCCTAATTTGCTCTGCTTAATATTCTGGTTAAGATAACTGTCAAGAAGTTCAGCAGGATGCGCGATAGGGTCAATAGAATAATTACACGTGGATACATTTTTTAATTCTACTTCGAGTCTGCCTCCATTCCATATCTCACGTGGAATGATAAAGTATCGATAATTCCATCGCTGTTTTAGGAGATTATTATTCTGATACTTCCCTGTATAAAACATTCTTCCTCCAGCGCGTAAGGATTGAATCTCAGCATCTGAAACATACAATGCAACAGCTTTAGTTGTGGTGTCTACAGGAGAAGTGAGAATCGTTATTTTAGAAAATTCATCACCGTGCTTCTCAATAGAGTTTTCTGAATCAGGTCCTTGATTAAAATACAGGCGATCTGTTTTCTCTGGAGAAGTCAGATCAACCTCTATGTATAATTGTCCAGAAGCGAAAAAAGGGAACCATAAGAATACCATCAACTTCCAACATCTAGAGACAACACCTCTAAGAGCAACACCTGTTATCGTATTCTTATTTATCATCATTGTAGCCGAAAATCAACACTCCAACTTACAATATATCTCTAATTAAGAAAACCCATCAAATCAACTTTATAAATGGATCGATAGAGGTTGTAGTTGATCTGTTTAACTTCATAACTAGAAGCAATAGATCTATAACACTTAAGGCGGTAACGACTTCCATTTTTACTACGATCCAAAAAGAGTTTTTATCTTTGACATCCCACAACTGCAATGGCCATGATTCGTAATATCTTATAATTGTGAAAATCAACCACACAATCCTTCTGCTTTTATTATTGAACATATGCATAGTCCATATTGTCTCAGGTCAGATTGATTTATCTAAATACAGTTCTACGCTTGATGAAGAAAGGATACTAGAAGTTCAGCATAATCTTGATTCATTGTCACGAATCTCAGACTTGAAAGAAAGAGGCTTAGGGTATTCCGTTCTATCTCAAAATCAACGTTTTCACTCTGTAAAATTAACCCGTGATATTCTAGAACTAGCCCTTGAATCTTTTAGTAAAAATGGCAACGATTCACTATACCATGTTTATCTAGGAAAAAAAACCTGGGACCTTATGTCACTGAGGGAAAAAGAAGAAACGATTGACATACTAGATCAGGTAAATATCTACTGGGAAGAAAAACAGGATGCTTACCATCTGGCATCTACCCATAAAAAATATGGCTGGCATCATCAGATATACGGCAACTACCCTATGGCTCTAGAGCATTATTATAAATCGATAGAACTTTATAAGCTATCTGGAGAAATAAGCAACAATCTACCTGACATGTATAACAGAGTAGGTATTCTGTTTAAGTCGATAGGGAATTACCAAGCATCTTATGATGTGCTTAAATCTACACTAGGGAAAATTTCTTCCAGAGAATATGGAGATAGATATAAAGGCACACTCACGGCCAATCTACTTAATGCCATGATGGAAATTAGTACACCAGAAGAAGTTGCACCAGTTAGAGATTCTGTGATTAATCATTACCTATCGTATTCATCTTATAAGTTTCAGGTTTACGGTTGGCATTATGCTTTTGATAAATATTTCGAAAATAAAGATTGTGAAAATGCATCTCTTGCGCTGAATAAATACAGAGAGATGGCAACTAAATTTGACGATGTAACAATGAAGCTTGACGCTGAATTAATAAGCTACAAGTATCACAATTTATGTTTGACACCTTCATCTGCTCTACCTTATCTTTCTGTTGCAGAAAAAATGTTAGAGAATTTTGAAGACAATCATTCTAAATTAGAGATATACGAAACGTATGATGAGCACTTCAGAAATGAAGACAATTACCGCAGAGCTTACACCTATAAAGCAGCTGCTGACAGCATCAGAGATATAATATTGTCTGAAGAAAAACTTGCCTACATCTCGCAACTTGAAATTGATCAGATAAAGAAAAACGCTAAAAACGAAATAGATGCTCTGTTACTTGACTTCAACAAAAATGTCGAGCGATTAAATAAAGAAAAAATACAGAAATATATACTCGGAGGAATATCATTCATTCTGTTCATGATAGGTTTATGGATATACAAGTTATATCAAAGTAGAAATAAATTCTCACAAGAACTTAAGCAATCTAATACCGAGCTTAAGAAGTCACTAGATGAAAACAAATACCTAATCAAGGAAATTCATCACCGGGTAAAGAACAACTTACAGGTGGTTTCTTCGCTACTAGGCTTACAGAAATACTATGAAAACGATGAGCGAATCATCCAAGCCTTGAACACTGGAAAAGAGCGGGTACAATCTATATCTATCCTACACAAGACCTTGTATGGTCAAGAAGATCTAAGTACGGTTAATATTAAATTGTACTTTGAAGATTTAGTAACCCATCTTGTTTCCACCTATCATCAGGATGAAAAAGAATTAAAACTGACCAAGGAATTTGACAGTTTCAATCTCGACATAGACACGCTTATTCCCTTAGGTCTTATTGTAAACGAATTGGTGACGAATGCCTTTAAATATGGATTAAACAATCACCATAAACCTTCCTTACTCGTCTCAATAAAAAAAGTTGAGAATAATATATTACTTGAAGTATCGGATAACGGTCCTGGCTTAGGATATACAGAAATTCCAGAAAGACCGAAATCCTTAGGCATGCAATTGGTGAAATCATTTTCTGAGAAAATAGAAGCAGATATAAGTATTGAATTAAATAATGGGACCTCATTTTTTATTTCTGTTCCGCTAGAAAAGAATCCGGTGAGGGTACACA
>CAZFJO010000115.1:5727-11120 GCA_964518915.1 uncultured Saprospiraceae bacterium | reverse complement strand
ATGATTAGGTTGAAGGTCTGCAAGATAATAAATAGAAGCTTCCTTTTTCTTAACTTTAAGTATATTTTTTAGTTTAAAGATTTATGGCAAAATTGTATATTTGCCTACTTTTTAGTCAATCTACGGACGAAATAATTAACTCTGAGTTAAATCTTTATGTCGGTTCGTAAGAAATTTCCAATGAGAATCAACACGGTATATATATTTCTATTCTTGACAATCATATTTTTTATATGGGTAGAATGGTATGGATATGGAACCATAGAACAAGCTTTTTCTCCTCCTTCTTGGGTACAGTGGATTTTTCACGGAACCTTGCTATTGCTTCCATGGGGATTTTATTATCGTCGTAAAATGGAAAAAAGGTCTCAACCTGTCAGGCCTTTTTCAGCTAATTTCTGGGTTGGTCTAGCGATCAGCTTATTGATTCTAAAATGGATCATCTGTTTATTATCTGTTCTGCACGATGCAGGAAGGTTCTCATTCAGTATGCTTCAAGTGTTGTATCCTTCTTTACCTACTACATCCTTGCCATATGATCGATTGCAATTTCTGAACCAGGGGATTGTAATTTTTGCAGGCATGTGCATTTTTCCGATGCTTTATGGAATTACCAGAGGGAAATATCATTTTAAGGTTAAGCATGTAGACCTTAGTTTTAAGGACCTACCTGCTGCTTTCGATGGATATCGGATTGCACAGATTACGGATATACATGCGGGCTCATTTGACAATGTAGGCGAGGTGAAAAAAGGGGTCGATTTACTAAAAGAGCAGGATGCCGATATGGTCGTTTTCACTGGAGATCTTGTTAATGGGCACAAAGATGAGATAGAACCATTTATACCCTCTTTTCAAGGGTTGCAAGCACCTGATGGTGTCTGGTGTGTCAAGGGGAACCACGATTATTATGGTGCATATTCTGTTAAGAATCCTGAAGAGAAGAACAGATACTGGTCTGACTTCGAAGATAAGTTATCAAGAATGGGTTTTACCATACTTGATAATGCGTATAAAGTAATAAGAAGGGGAGAGGCAGCCATCAATCTGGTAGGTGTGGAAAACTGGGGCATAGGCCCCTTCCCTAAGAAAGGCGATCTTGATGTCGCCACTAGTGGATTAGCACAGCGATTTACCGTATTGTTGTCACATGATCCGAGTCACTGGGATCACCACATCATAGATCACCCTTACCATTTTCATCTTACGCTTGCAGGCCATACCCATGCTTTACAATTTGGTTTTAAAATATTCGGCCTGGTGTGGAGTCCAGTGAAGTTTCGATACAAGAGGTGGCTAGGGTTATATAAGGAAGCAGAAAAATTGCTTTATGTCAATCCTGGTTTCGGGTTGCTTGGATTTCCTGGAAGGGTAGGAATGTGGCCCGAGATAACGGTATTTACGCTGAGGGCTCAGTAGTATATAGTGTTATCTGCGAATCGCAGATTAATGCTGTATATGTTTAGATAAATCAATTGCGTTACATTACTTATGTAGGCCCTCATAAAAATAAAGGAGAATGAAATTCTCCATTCTCCTTTTATCATTATTTAATTCTTATCCGGATCGAAACCTTCAGGTCTCTTCCATCTCACTGGTGGAGCGGGTTCTGGCTTCATAATGAATTCTTCCGTTTTCAACATATCTAGGGCTTTTTTAACCGCAGCTTCCAATTGTGGATCTCTTCCACTGAGTACCAATTTAGGCTCCTGTATTACTTCTATATCTGGAGCTACCCCTTCTGCTTCTACAGCCCAGTTTCCGTCTGCATCGAAGAATCCTCCCCTAGGTGCAACCATTCTTCCGCCATCTAACAAGGGAGGTGTATCCCAGGTTCCGACCAGTCCTCCCCAGGTCTTAGTTCCTACAAGAGGGCCGATGCCTTTAGCGTGAAACATGTATGGAAGTAGATCTCCACCTGAACCTGCACGTTCATTAATGATCATAACCTTAGGGCCCCATATCCCAGAGATAGGTGTCGTCCATGGACGCTTGTCACCCGCCTTGGAATTAAAATAACCAAATAAGGTTCTGGACATGACGTCAATCATATAATCAGCAGCTGAACCACCACCGTTGTTTCTCTCGTCTAGAATGGCACCCTTCTTATCTTGCTGAGAAAAGTAATATCTATTGAAATAAGAGAATCCTTGTCCTCCTGTATTAGGTATATATACATAAGCAAGTTTTCCCCCAGAAAGCTCATCTACCTTGCGGCGATTTCCTTCTATCCAGTCGAATCTTCTCAGCTGTGCTTCACTGCGAATAGGTTCTACCATAATATCATGTGATCCTGCCATAGATGGTGTGCTACTCACAGTAAGCGCAACATTCTGTCCAGCCGTCATTTCGAATAAGGAATAAGGATTCATGTCACTGGTTAAGGCTTCATTGTTAACAGCCAGAATATAATCTCCTTCATTTACCTTAAGACCAGGAGTAGCAAGTGGAGCCTGAATGGATGGGTTCCAGCTTTCTCCTGTGTATATTTTCTTGATTCTAAATCTTCCTTGATGGATTTCTAAATCACAACCAAGTAGACCGATGGGTACCCGATCTATGTCTGGCATATCACCACCGGATACGTAGGAGTGCCCGATGGCTACCTCTCCACTCATGATATCCACAACGTAGTTTAAATCACTTCTGTGCCTCACGTGATTAATCCATGGGGCATACCACTCATATACCTTATCCCACGGTGCACCATGTACATTATCTACATATAGGAAGTCTCTCATATGTCTCCATCCTTCCTTGAATATCTGGTGGTATTCTTGTTGAGGATTAACCTTGATTCTTACATTGGTGTTTATGGCTTTTGCAGACTTGCCTGGCTTGCTTCCTGTTCCTGCAATCTTCCAGCTGGATCCTTGCCTATAAAGAATGTGTTTTCCATTGCTAGAAGTTGTAGCGTTAAATAGTGAAGGTATAAACTCTTTCGCCTCATTGCCTTTATGGGTATACTTGTGTAAGGATGCACCATTGTCATCTAACTTGCCTACAAACACGCTATTTTCAGGACCTCTCATAAGGCCAGAGTAGTTTCCTGAAGGCATATTGAGCGCTACAATCCTCTGAGCGAATCCAGTGGTTGTCACTACAATGTTATCTTCTTTTTTCGCATCCTCTTTTTTATCACCCTTGTCTTTATTCTCTTCTTTATCCTCTTCTTTTACTTCTTCATCATCGCTTTCTGGTACGATCGGAGATGGGTTCTCCTTGTCTAAGATTAGTGCATATAGATTTCTATTGACAGAAGGGTCATAAGAACTCATGTCAAGCCATCCAGAGTTTAGGCCGTAATCTGTGGAAGCGAGAAAGTAGAGGTACTTTCCTCCCACATCCCAGGTAGGTGTAATTATATCAGCCATCGCATCTGTAACTTGGTATTTCTGGCGTGTATCTATGTTATAGATGAAGGCCGCCTTGAAGTGATTGTCAAGCTGACGTGCATAGGCAACCCATTTTCCATCTGGTGACCATGTCGGATTCAGTGTGCGATTAGGGTGGGCGTATCGATCTGTGTCAACCTTCACAGTAGCTCCTGAAGATATTGTAAAAACCCACACATTATAATCCGTATCTGTATATACAATGTGTTTGCCATCAGGCGACCATTCTGGTGTAAAGTAAAATTTCTTTTCGGCAAGGTCATATGCTTTTCTATTGCCTCCGTCTTGATCGGCAATCATCAATTGATATTCTCCGCTCTCATCGCTGAAGTAAGCAATCTTATCTCCGTCTGGCGACCAGGATGGTGCTCGTTCTGCTGCGGTTGAGGATTGAGTTAAGTTTCTGAAACTGCCTTTCTCCTTGGGGAAGGTTAATATTTCTCCACGGTATTCCATGATGGCTCGCTTGCCATTGGGAGATAAATATGCATTGCTTAATTGTCCACCATTGACGCGTTCCCATCTATCTCTGGCGAAGTTCATGTCGCCCTTGACATTGATTTCTACTTGTGTAGTTGTACCAGAAGCAGTATTTAAAAGGTGTAGATAACCTCCTTGCTCGTATATAACATCTGTGCCATGAGCGTCTAGACTTTTTACGTCGAACTTTTTATGAGTTGTGTGTTGTTTTTCTTCACCTGTAGTGAGATCATAAGACCAGATATTAGAAGCGTAGTCTCTTTCAGAAAGGTAGAATACTTGTGACCCTATCCATACCGGATCAAGGTGTCTTTCCCCTGTAGGTTGAGGTGTTCTTGTCAGTTCTTTAGAATCCATATTGACAATCCATATCGGCATGGCTTGGCCACCTCTGTAATTTCTCCATTCTGGATCCCATGAGGTAATGGGTACATAGGCTATGTGTTTTCCATCATCGGATAGTTCTCCGTAAGCGGCTCTCGGAATATCCATGGCAGTGGGCATTCCTCCTTGTGGGCTTATGGTATAAAATTTATTGGTCTGGGTAGGCCTTCCTTCTCGTCCTGATCTGAAAATGATTTTTCCATCTTGTGTCCATCCGGTAACGAAATCTCCTCCTGGATGCCATGTCAGCCTCTGCGGCGACCCTCCTTCTGAAGGCAATAAATATATATCCGTATTTCCATCATACTGTCCTGTGAAGGCTATCCATTTTCCGTCGGGAGAAAAATGTGGGTTAGATTCTTGTCCTTCATTAGAAGTAAGGCGGGTTGCATCGCCACCAGTTCTGGCGGCAATCCAGAGATCATTTGCGTAAGCGAAAACGATAGAATTATCTGATAGGGTAGGCTGTCTCAATAGCTGAGTACCTTGTGCATCTGTATCTGCCTTAAAGGCAAATGTGCAGATAAATAAAAGAAACAGAAAGCGGTTCATATCAATTTGTTTTATTAAGGTTGTAATGGATGCTTAAGATATAATTATTTCTCTGAAACATGGGCAATTGCCATGTCTAGGAGTACTCGAATTGTCGCGATATCCATATCCTGATCCAGAGAAACAGTGTAAGTCGCCATCCGCTTCCGTGCCCCTGCGACTAAGGCGGTATGATTAAGATCCTGCCCATCTATAAACCCGATATAAGGATTGTCTGAAACCTTGTCTATCCATATGTAACAGATTCTTTTGCGCTTGAAGCGGTAGGTAGGCATCTTGTACTCCCATGATTCAGTCAGGTCGGGGGAATGCTGTAGTACGAGAGATCTCAATGAAGCTATTGTGGATCTTAATGGCTCAGAATGATAAAAGAAAAAACTGTCTAGTTCGTTTAACATATAAATTAAATATATTTGAATATATAAAAACCTATTGAACACGCCTTAAACCCACTTTCATTATGTTGAAAAAAAGTATGATCTATACCATGGTATTGACGCTTGTAGGGGTAATTAAAATAAACGCACAGTCTCCTGGGGCGCAATTGTTCGATACATCTTATGTCCACGAGATCTATGTATA
>CAZFJO010000115.1:0-5627 GCA_964518915.1 uncultured Saprospiraceae bacterium | reverse complement strand
AGTACACTTGCTTATAATCACACGTATGAAGGAGACTCTGCTTCTGATTATAATACCTTTTACGATTTAAAAACCAACGAAGAAGAGAATGACTACGGTGATTTTATAGAGCTTATGAAGTTGATTGATTTATCAAGCGATGAAGTTTTCAGAGATTCGATAGATAACGTGTTCGATGTGGAATCTTACCTTAAGATTGTAGGAATTGACGTCATTCTTGATAACTGGGATGGCCACCTTAATGCGGGAAGAAATTCGTATATGTATTATAATCCTGATGATGGCAAGCATTACTGGATACCCTGGGATTACAATCTATCTATGGGTGCATCTACTAGGGGATTTGAACGAGGAGATGGCATAGGAGATATTAATCCAGAAGATTTAAGCAATTGTAATACTATAAAGAATGGTTCCTCTCCATATCCAGCCGATGATCCTATATTCGGAAAAGTAGTGGAAGAGATAGAATTCTGTTGTATCGGTACATGGGAGGATTTCTGTCAAGAAAGGTACGATGAAATCGCCCTAGGTGATACTCTCCCCCTTCCAGAGGATTGCCCCAGTATATTGTCAGGATCAAGTCCATATGCACCTGATGATTCAATTTTTCTCGAAGTTATAAAAATAGATAATGCATGCTGTGAATCCAACTGGGATCAATTGTGTGAAGGACGCTACAGGGTCATACTTCATCAAGACAGTGTACCTTATGTAGACTACGGTATAGGGAATAAATTTCTCCAAAGAAAATTAATATCTCGATTGAGAAATATTCCGGAATACGAAAATTTTTATAGGAAGGAAATATGCAATTCCGTAGCTATTGGTTTTTCTGAAGAAAGACTCTTTCCTATCCTTGATCGTAACAGGGCGCTTATAGAGTCTGAACTTTTCAATGAACCATTTATATTTTATCCTATGGAATCGGTTGAATACGATTTCAGCGATCGAGATTCGCAGACGGTTGTTATTCCAGCGATGAAGCAGTTTATCAGAAGGAAGAGAGCAAGATTGATAGAAGAAATGGATACGCTGGGTATTACATGTAGGGAAGCAACAGAACCTGTCGAAGCAGGAGATATTGTTATTAACGAATTACTGGCATCGGCTGATGAAGATGGAAACACTGCTGATCCTGCGGGAGAGCCGGAAGACTGGATTGAATTGTATAACAATACCGCGACAGATATTGATTTAACCGATTACTTTCTTTCAGATGACGCTGCTATTGCCCAGAAGTGGTTATTCCCAGAAGGTACTATCATAGCTGCAGATAACTATCTTATCATCTGGTGCGATGAAGACGACGATCAAGAAGGGTTGCATGCCTCCTTTAAATTGTCGAGAGGAGGAGAATATATAGGCTTATCTCATTCTTCTGGGGTAGTTGTAGATTCCATCCAATTTCCTGAACAAGAAACGAATGTTGCTTATGCTCGTATTCCTAATGGGACAGGGAGTTTCGTTACACAAGAACCTACCATCGGGTCTAACAATGAAGGCACTTCTTCTATAATCAATGAAAATGATCTTCTGGGAATTTCACTGTTTCCTTCTCCAGTTGATGATCAACTGGAAATAAGAATAAAGCACTCATCTTCTGAGGATATCCCGTATTCAATAATGGACATGATGGGCAGAAGACATATCTATAATAGAATTTCTGGTTTACAGAAAAGTGTAGTGATAGATGTGCGTACATTACCAGCAGGGTCTTATATCTTTAGATACGGAACTGCAGGAAGGCAGGCCATTAAATTCGTGAAAAAATAAAATGAATTTTTAAACGTAATCTGGTACTTCTGGCTTCTTATACCTTCTGAAGTATAGTCCACATATAACTCCGAAAACGAAGCCTCCGATATGCGCCCACCAAGCGGTTCCTCCTTCGTCCGTAGTTGCACTTAGTTCTCCTATTCCAGATAATGCTTGCTGCCCGAACCATAGAACCAAGAAAATCACAGCCGGCATCCAGAAAACAAAAAATACGGCGATAACCTTAATCTTAGATTTAGGAAACATAACTAGATACGCACCCATGACCGCAGATATGGCTCCACTTGCTCCGATGGTAGGAATCTGACTGTGCAGATCTGTTACAATATGGGCAGCTGCGCCAGCAAGTCCACCCAGAATGTAGAACACGATGAATAATGCACTTCCTATCGTTGCTTCGATGTTGTCAGCGAATATCCATAAGAAGACCATATTGCCGATGAGGTGCATCCATCCACCATGGAGAAACATAGAGGTAAACAGCGTAAAGTAATCTTCTCCTCTAGAGATTTCATCTGGAATAGCAGCATATTCATACACGAATGGGTCTACATTAGTGCCTAAACTGAACTGGTATATAAAAATAAGAATGTTGACAGCTATAAGAGAATAGCTGAATATGGGCTTATAGCCTCCTAGTACATTGGTGTCACCTATCGGAAAGAACATAGGGTAAAGATAGCGATAGAAAAGCAATAGACACATTCCTCATAGAATTAGTAAACATTTTACTGCGATTTTAATATTTTATCAATGCCATAGTATCATTTTCAGGGGATTAAATAATGATATCTATTGCTTGTTCTACTGATTCGATTACGATCTTAAGATCGTAATCGGCACATTTTCAGTATCTCCTTGCACACTATATCAGCTTCTTTCTTGTCTATAAAAAAGAAGTGCCCTCCTTCCATAAAGAATACTTCACCATCAGTAGAAAGTTCAGAAACTTCCTCTTGCATTTTCCTTCTCTCCGTTCTTATGAAGTCTGGATCATATCCTTTTTTTCGAATTATCGCTTCATTGAGCTTTGTTCCAGCGAATACGCGGACGGGAAGGTCACCGAAATTACTTGAGGCCCTCGACATCTCAAGTAAAGTTTCATGCCACTTTTGTTCCTGCATGTACCCTTTGAGATAATTTCCGTTAATCGAGTAATCTTTAAAACGCTCAGTCACCGAATCTGGTAGACCTGGGGCAATGAGAAGAGGAAACACCGTCTTATCTATTAGATGTAATACTCCGAGATCACCTAATACTGCTCCCAACTTAAAGAGGGAATTAAGATATCCGGGAGATGGAGGCATTTTTAATCTTTCATTTTCGTCGGGATGAGGAGCATCAAGAAATACTAGCCCTTCTACTTCCGTAGGATATTTTTCCTTGAAAACACGAATGTAATGTCCGCCATATGAGTGCCCTGCCATAATATAAGGTGGGGATTCGCCTGATGCTTCTAACAGGGCATGTAGTTCTTGAGCCGTCGTTTCTGGGTTTCTTGGCGATTCGCTTAGTTCACTATAGCCTATGCCAGCGCGATCATATCGCACTACACGCATGCTGTCTTTGAGACCTTCTCCTAACCAGTAATAATATTCACTGAATGCTCCTGCACCTGCCTCTATGACTAAAGTAGGCTTATCATTTTTTACTCCGACACTATTAATATGAAGACGGTGCCCTCCTACATCTACAAGCTTTCCTGGAGGTTGACTCTCTGAACTAAAAGATCGGTAAATAAGGCTTGTTATAATAATTAATATGAGTATTGCCCCTATTGTTATTCCAGTCCACTTCAATGTTTTAATGATAATTTTCATGATGTTTAGTATTGTTTTATTGAGTCAAACTTAGGTGAGCATACACTAGCTTCATAACAATAATGGCCAACTGGTTGAAAAGGGAATCACATAGATTTAAAACTTATATTAATTGGATTCATGTTAAAAAATCAATCGATGGGCAGAGAAATCACAGTGTTTATCAAGACGGTCTAGTTTATCTCCAGCAATACCTATTTTTGTTAGGTGAACAATTATTTCAGACCGAGTACAAGAGCTATAATTATTTCAGGGCTTACTACATTAATCCTTGCCATCATTTTCGTGCAGATAGACTTGCTATTCATAGATTTCAATAAACTTCCTCGATCCTTGTTTCTGATTATTAATGGTATAAGTTTTTTGCTTAGCTGGATATTCCTGGCTATTCTGATGACACGATACGAGGTAATCAAGGTGCTTTTTATTCTAGGTCTCCTAGCTGCGGCGGGCTTGGCGGATCACTATTTATCTATCGATAGTAACCCCATTACGATTCCATTGATTATTTTATTCTGGTTGAGTATTGGTTATGTGATACAACCAGATTTTTTTAAAAAATATAGGATCGTTTTAGGGTTGATTTTTGGAGCATTATTATCCTTTTACTTTTATCGTTTTTTAGCGGCAACTGATTATGGTTCTGAAGACCGAGTGGATTTTTCTAATTTTATGTTGGCAACCATTCCTATAATAGTAGCATTGTGGGGTTATGAACAGTGGCGGTGGATAAAAACGCTACAATCTGATAAAGCACAAGCTGAACTTGCTTTATTGAAGAGCCAGATCAACCCGCATTTCTTTTTCAATACATTGAATAATCTCTATGGTTTAGTCGTAGAAAATTCCAAGCAGGCTCCTGATGTGATTCTTAAATTATCAGACATGATGCGCTACACCATATATGAAGGGAAGAAAGAAAAAGTGAGTTTAGAGGATGAGATCAATTACTTGAAGACTTATATAGAACTGCACAAGATCCGATATCAGAAAGAAGTAGACATACAATTTATGCATCAGGTCGATGGTACAATACAAGTGGCACCGCTGTTGTTTATCATTTTATTAGAAAATGCATTTAAGCATGGAGTAGAAAAAGTACGAGCGCATGCGTATATTCATCTTGATATGAAATCTGAAGGAAAGAACATTACATTCGCCATTAAAAACAATCTCGTAGGATCAGAGGCTGCGCATAGTCATGGAATTGGGTTAAGTAACCTCAGGAGTAGATTAGCAGTTATATATCCTGACAGTCATGAACTTCTTTTAGTAGAGAGAGACAACCAATTCGAAGCACAATTGAATCTAACCATAACATGAATTATTGCATCATAGATGATGAACCTATTGCTCATCGGATTATAGAAGGTTATTGTAAGAACTTACCCTATCTTAATAAAGTGGGAAACTGTTTCGATGCATTTGAGGCATTGCAATTGTTGAATTCGGGGCCTGTAGATGTTATTTTTCTAGATATCAATATGCCAGAATTATCTGGATTCGACTTGTTAAAAACCATGAAGCAATCACCACATGTAATTGTCACTTCTGCTTATAAAGAGTATGCAATCGAAGGGTATGAACTGAATGTCACCGATTACTTACTCAAGCCTTTTTCACTTCCTCGTTTCTTGCAAGCCATGCAGAAAGTAACGGATAGAAAGCAATCTACTACAAGTACAACAACCGCTGATAAGAACTTAAGTTTTTTCTTGAAAGGAGAAAAGAAGATCCACCAGTTGCATACCGATGATATTCTGTTCGTAGAAGCATATGGGAATTACACCAAGTTCTTCTTGACACAAGAAACCATCGTCATTCATGAGAAAATTTCTTCAGTTGAGAAAATTCTTCCGAGTCCGGATTTTCTGAGGGTACATAAGTCTTTTATTATTGCAGGAAACAAGATTAAGTTGATTGAAGGGAATCGCATTAAAATAGAAGAACATTATGTCCCAGTAGGCCAATCCTATAAACATAATTTACAACAACTTTATAAAAGAGATTAAAGTTAGTATCCGTCAG
>CAZFJO010000114.1:0-11126 GCA_964518915.1 uncultured Saprospiraceae bacterium | reverse complement strand
GATGTAAACAATATATATCGAGCCGTAAATCCGTTGAATCCATTCAAGGTGAATCCGGTATAGCCATCTTCTCCAGTGGCCAGTGGCCAGTTAAGGGTAGCTATTACGTCCCAATCAGAACCATTATTAGAATATGCAATTTCTGTCTGCCTGAATCCTTGGCCCAGTTGTCCTGGAACATTGTAATTATAAATCTGTGCACTGGTCACTGTATAACTCTGACCCAGATCGTACATGATCCAGTGTGAATCCGTTCCATCTTTAGGGCTAGGAGAAGTCTGACAAGACAACCACTGTGATCCCGGGTCATTCTGCAACTTATCCGTCGTACCACACTTAGCGATTTCTTCATAATTATTGACTGGAACTCCGCAATCTGCTCCTACACAAGGAGTTCCAGCACATGTTCCATCTGCATTTATAACATCGTTTAGTGTAGTTTCATCTCCATCATTACATGGCGTATTTTCTGGTAATGTGGCGAGCACATCCGTATAATCCCATAGATAAAAACTAGACAAGTCATGCCAGGCGTCTACCCCTGAGAATGGCGTTTTCCAAAATACATTAAAATGATCTCCTCCATTTCCTTCCTTGTGCGCCAGTTCTACATAATACGGCTGGCCAGCTACAAGATTGATACTTCCTGAAATTTGCTCAGGATACTTATCAAGCTCCGTACGGCCAGTCCATCCTGAAATATATACACTATCAGAAGATTTATTATTAATTGATTCATCGGACGATATATAGAATATGGTATTGTCGTCCCCTGTTAACGCGAACTCATAAGCCCCTGTTACAGGAACAATTAAGTAAGCTTGAATCAATGATCCATATTCATTTAAATCGACTTCGTCATCAAATTGTAAGAAATCAATTAAGTAATTGCTGGTATTAGGGGCAGCAGGGAAGTTAGGCGCGGTATATAGATTATTTAGATTTCCGCCTGTAATTCCTTCATATACATAGTGTGTAACTCTCGATCGTTCTCCGATGGGTAGATTGGGACCTGCCATAGGTGAACCCATACAGTTGCACTTACCATCTTCTATGTCTGCACTTGTCGTAGCATCTCCATCGTCACACGCAGTCCCTCTAGGAGGACATGGTGGTGGAAGACAATCAACATTAAGTAGATTAGCCGCTCTTATGATGTTCCATTCTGTAGATGAATACAGAGGTGTTTTCCAGTATACTTGAGCATGATCTGCACCCCAGTTGTCTACGTGCAGCAACTCGAAGTAATAATTCTGCCCAGCGAGCAAGGTAACTTGTGCTGAAGTCTGAGATGCCTCTTTCTCATGTTCTGCGACACTTGCTCCCTGCTCTGTATAACAGATGAGCTGTAAGTTATCCGGATCATCATCTGTACTTAAGTAAAAATTAACCCTCCTGTCACCAGTGACATTAAAGGTCGCCGTTGTATTGCTTTCCACATATATAAATCCCCGTGATCTAGAACCATAGAAATCATCGTAATTACTCGGAGTCTGTAGTGAAAATATGGTTTTCGTATCTGCTGGCCTGAATGGATAATCATCCAGAACCTGAAGTGCAAGAATCTCATCATCTGCGATGTCCGGCCAGAATTCCCAAGTAACAGATCCAGAATCTCCAGGACAGACTTGCTGGCATACCATTACAAATGGAGAAGCCATCATTACTATCCAGAGTAGCGTCTTTATGTATTGTATATTTTCCTTCATTTTATGCAAACATTCCTATGGGTGAGTAATTAGACGGAAGTCCTGATCCTGAGTAGAAATTTCCTAGGTTGGGTAGAATGTAGTCTAGATCATTAGGTGATGCTCCGAACCATAAAGCTACTTCCGCATAAAATTCATCTACAGAAGTCGTAGGAATCATTCTTCCTCTTTCACTTACATTGTAGTCAGAATTAAGTGCTAGCGAGGGATATGTTCCGAATATTTCCCCTCCTTTTATAGGCCCTCCCATTATTATCTGGTTTCCTCCCCATCCATGATCAGAGCCATTTCCGTTAGAAGTTAAGGTTCTAGCGAAATCACTTATCGTAAATGTCAACACATCCTCATGTTTTCCTATGTCTTTCATAGAAGCATTGAATTGAGAAAGTGCCTCGCTCACTATAGGAAGCATTCTGGCTTGATTGGCAATAACGTTATCGTGGTGATCCCATCCTCCATAGGTGACAAAAAATATCTGCCGATTGGCTCCTAGAAAATTCTGTACCGATATGAGTTCTGCTATCTTTTTTAAATCCAGTGCTAGATTGTTCTTAGGGTTAAAGGGTGTTCCTAGAGGAACAAGATTAGCAAGCGCTGTTCTCATTATCTCTATACTCCCTTGAGTCTGTGAGGTAAGGCTTCCTATTGTCTTCTCGAATATATTGGCATACTGTTTTTCAGCCATATTATTGATAACGGTGTTTCTAAGGTCTGTCATAAGGCCTCGGTTGCTCCACCATTCAGGAAATCCATCAAATCCTACGTTATCAGCTGTAACATTACGTTTTATGGAATACTCATTATATTGATTACCTGCTTGAAATTGGTTTTTACCACTCAATGAAATATTCATAGAAACTTCAGGGATAGAATTCATATCCTGAAGGAGGTCAGCCATCCTACCTCCTACACCTACCGCTGTTCTGGTCTGCGGAATAGAAGTCTGCCATTGCATGATCTGATCAGAATGAGAATATAATCCCAATGGTAATTTTTTTACACCACTCTCATAATCTGCAATCGATTGTATAGGCTCAATCAGTGTGCCTATATTAGACACGAATGACAAGTCCTTACTATCGAACATAGCCTGAACAAGTGACATACCCGCGTGTACATGATAATCTACATCTTTTAATGGTAAAAGATCTGCAGGGTTGTCCCGATCTAGTGTCAGCGATGGACCTCTTGTAGCTTTATAGTCAGCATAAGGACCTGACACATCTGATCCTCCTGTCGGTACAAGCACATTATGTGTATCACATCCACCAGCAAGTAGAATGCAGACGATGGCTTTATGATCTGCAGAATTACCGACTATGTGTGGTCTTGCAGAAACTGTATTAATCATTCCTAGGTTCAGAGCAGTTGATAAAAAGGCAGTACTGCCTACTGCCGCACAACTGGCTTGACCTAAAAATTTTCTTCTTGATATCGTTCTTTTACACATAGTTATCTATTTATAAGGTATTCTGGAGAAGTAAGAATAAGGTAAGCAGCTATCTGGATGCGATCTCGCTGTTGAGATTCATTATCATTGCCCATCCTAGATACTAAGTCTATCATTTCCTGTATACTTTCTGAGGCCACCCTTCCATGAGCAAAAATCAGATTGAACTTATCGAAGAGTTCTATCAATTTATCATCTGAAGTGTAGGCATAGTAATCTTCAAAGTTGAGTTGAGTTCTTTCACTGTCAATTATACCCACAGGCTCATCATCATATTTCTCCCACTCATCCCCAAAATTTTCATAATATAACCAACGGTACAAACCATTGATCCACCCTGTAATGGTCTGGGAATCGGTAATCTGAAATACTGGAGCAACCTTTCCAGCGTCTTCTACGGATCCGATCGGAGTATAATCACGCTGGAAAAAATTAAAAACGCTGGGGCTATTTAATGGTCTCTGACCTGTTTTATCATGTATATCATACATAACATTTCTAAAGTTGCCAGAAGTTGTAGACCCATTCATGGCTTTACCCAAGTGTATATATCTTATAAAGGGCTCTTTAAGGCTTCCGAAGTCATCTGCCTGTCCAGCCATACAACTTGTTGCTTCTTCATCCAGCAAGATTGCCTTGACAACTGCACCTAGATTTCCTCTTGTACCATTTCCATCGTTTACGAATACTTGCGATACCCGCTCTACATAGGAAGGACTGGGGTTAGAAGTAACCAGCCTCTGAATAAGAAATGAACAGATGAATGGAGGTGTATTAGGATGATTGAAAAGATTGTCAAGTGCGTCTTTTATATCGGCCTTACCATCTACAGGATTTCTATTGGGTACAGTTTCATTATTCAATAGATGCTTGACCCCAGGTTCATGTTCTTCATCCCACATTCTCATAGGCAATCTCCAACTGTCATCATTTAACCACCAATCTCTTCCAAATTGATCCTGATCTTTCCAGCTTAGCCCAGTAAATATTTTAGAGTATTCAAGGATGTCATCATTGTCATAGGTAGGAATGAAGTCTCCATTTCCATCTAGCTTCCTCGTACCATCCATATTCAATTCATACAAGCCTATCGTAAAGAGTTGCATAACTTCTCTAGCATAGTTTTCATCCGGAAAGATATTGTTGACAGCATCTGTTTTAGGGTTATTAATATAGGTAAGGTATTGTCCCATAACTGGGTGATAGGTTACGCTGTCTAGTAAGGTCCTATAATTCCCGAAAGCCTGCGCAAGTAGGTTATCGTAATAGTGAGCCAGCGGGGTAGGTCTTTCGCTAAAATTAGAGGTAACCGAAATAACCAAGATCTGGCTAAGTGCGTATGCGACCCGCTGTCTCAGAAGATCGTTTCCTTTCATATGATAGTCAAACCATGCATTCCACCACATAGCTTGATTCTCTCCTGGAACACGATCAGGATCATAGACAGCATTGTCTAAAATATACTGATGTTGTTGCTGTACATTATCGTATAATAATGAAGCCGGTGTCTCGGCAATTTGTGCATCTATCCATGCTTCGAATCCCATGGCCTCAACATTATTAATATCTTGATAAGTATATCCCAATGCTGCGAATGAAAGAAATCTTGACGCAGCATTCTGATTAGGGAATAGACCTTCATGGTTGATGGTCTGTTCCGGAGATGTTTCTCCAGAACTATTACTTGCACTGACAGCATTAGGAGGGTTCTCTCCGAATCCTATAATCAGTGTATCCATCTGTGCCATGGTGCAGAGAGGCAGCATAAGGCATAGACCTACCTGTAGAAGGTATTGTGTCAACTTCATCTGTTGGAATTTAATAATGGATATATTATTTCTTAGCAGCCAGTTCAGCTACTGCTTTCTTAAGAGTCTCTAGCTCTTGCTTAAGAAGGTCATTTTCTTTCTTGATGGCAATGGAGTGTTGCCACAACCATTCTATCTGAGCAAGCAGCTTAGCATCCATGAAAACCATTTCGTAACCTTCCTTTACCAGTTCTGCTGCTGAGGGCATTCCTGGAAGATGAGAATCCCGAGTAATCTTATCTTCCACCTGTTTTAAGGTAGGTGTATGGTTAAAAGCACCATCAGACCATTGTGACTCGCTCCGAAGAGCTACCTTAACTCTTTCTGTCAACATCCCATTCTGAACATACAGGTTGTAATTGCCTACTATGTCTATTAATGAAGTGTCCCCGATGACAACTTTGCCATTAGGCGTGAGTAATAACATCTCAGATTGTGCTTTAATCTGGAAAGATGTTGCAAGAAAAACAATACAAATTGTAATCATTGATTTCATGAACCCCATGTTTATATTAGAAGTGATATAACAATATCTTAATTCACTTCATGTATGTGAATAAATATCCGTGTTGCAACTGGCACGATAAAATACCGCTACCAGATAGCGTCAATAAGTGTAAAGTGAGTTTTGTGGCAGGAATGATTAGATATTAAAAACCTACCTCGCGAATCGAAAATTATAAAATCTTAATTATTTTATATGAACCCCACTACAAGATTGTCCATCTATGTAAATTACTTTACGCTAATCGAGAACTCATGTGGGAACATTCAACTTAAAGAGTGGAAAATTAAACAATATGACACAAGATATAGTCAGGTAAAATAACCATTCTGCTATCAGGGTATACACTGAAAAATAGAGATTTACTACCTTAAGGTTGAGCTCAAGTCAAATAAAATAAAAGTAGAAAAGGAAACCGATTCGGTATTCTCGTTATGCATTCAGTGCGGCTGCACCACCTACAATTTCAGAAAGCTCCTTCGTAATGGCTTCTTGACGAGCCTTGTTATAATTGATCTTCAGCTCTTTTAAGAGTTCTTCTGCATTCTCAGTTGCATTATCCATGGCAGTCATTCTAGCTCCATGCTCGGATGCATGTGTATCGTATACACATTTCTGTACAGTCGTTTTAAGAATGCTAGGGACCAGCTCTTCTAGTAATTCTATTTTACCAGGCTCGAAGATGTAATCAACTTTAGCTTCCTTTCCTTCTTCCTTAGTGCCTTGCAATTTAGGAACAGGCAGGAATTGTATGGTCTCAGGAAATTGCAATGCTGCATTTCTAAAACGTCCATAAGAAATATCAACTCTGTCATATTCTCCTGCTTCAAACTTATCCATCGCAGATAAAGCAGCAGCTTCTATGTTTTCAAATGTAAGATCCGTTACAAGCGCTACATGATCGTTGACAATATTGGCTTTTGGGTAATTCTTTCGGAAGAATTCGCCTCCTTTTTTTCCAATAGCAATGATGTCTAGATTGCCTAGCTTATATTGATCAGCGTAAGATTCATTGATTTTATTGACTGCCGATTTTATAACATTGGTGTTAAAGGCACCGCACAATCCTTTATTAGAAGTAACCACGATTAAGGCTACTTTCTTGATTTCTCTGGTCTTACTGAAAGTGACATCTGCGTCTCCTTCTAGATTAGAAAGGATATTAACAAGCATACTGTTAAGCTTATCAGCGTAAGGTCTCATCTGTACGATGGCTTGCTGAGCTTTACGAAGCTTTGCTGCTGAAACCATCTTCATCGCCTTAGTTATCTGCTGAGTCGACTTAACTGATTTTATCCTTTCTCTTACTTCCTTTAACTGTCCAGACATGAAATCAATTTATAAATTGAACGCTTTCTGTATAGACCAGCTCTGCTAGCCTATACAGAAAGCTAAAAAATTATTTAGCGAATTGAGGAGTTAACTCTGAAGCTACCTTCTGTAAGGTACTTGTTACTTCATCTGTAAGCTTCCCTGATCTCAATGTATCAAGTATGCCTTTATGATTTTGCTCAAGTGTTGTTAGATATAAATCTTCAAACTCTGCAACTTTGTTCACAGGAACATCCTTGATTAATCCTTTCGTACCGAGGTAAATGATAGCAATCTGCTTCTCTACCGATACTGGAGAGTACTGAGCTTGCTTCAGGATTTCTACGTTTCTCTTACCTTTCTCAAGTACTGCTAGTGTTGCTGGATCAAGATCAGAACCGAACTTAGCAAATGCTTCAAGATCTCTATACTGTGCTTGATCTAGTTTCAGTGTACCTGCCACTTTCTTCATAGATTTAATCTGCGCAGAACCTCCTACTCGAGATACAGAGATACCTACATTAATCGCTGGTCTGATACCTGCATTAAATAAGTTGTTCTCTAGGAATATCTGACCATCTGTAATAGAAATCACATTGGTAGGAATATAAGCAGAAACATCTCCTGCTTGTGTTTCGATAATCGGAAGCGCAGTCAGTGATCCACCACCTTTTACAATACCTGCTTTCTTAAGCGATTCTGGAAGATCATTCATATCCTGAGCGATTCCATCGTTGTCTATAATCTTAGCCGCTCTCTCTAGAAGTCTTGAGTGAAGGTAGAATACATCTCCAGGGTAAGCTTCTCTACCTGGAGGACGCTTAAGAAGAAGAGATACCTCACGGTATGCAACCGCTTGCTTAGATAAATCATCATAGATGATCAGAGCAGGTCTTCCTGTATCTCTGAAATACTCACCGATCGCTGCTCCAGCGAATGGTGCATAAAACTGAAGTGGTGCAGGATCTGAAGCTGATGCAGAAACGATTACTGTGTAATCCAGGGCTCCTGCTTCTTCTAGAGTCTTAGCAACTTGTGCTACTGTAGATGCTTTCTGTCCTGATGCAACGTATATACAGTATACAGGCTCACCTCTATCGTAAAATTCTTTCTGGTTAATGATCGTATCAATCGCAATGGCAGTCTTTCCTACCTGACGATCACCGATGATTAATTCTCTCTGGCCTCTACCGATCGGAATCATAGAATCGATGGCCTTGATTCCAGTCTGTAACGGTTCTGTTACAGGTTGACGATAGATAACTCCTGGAGCTTTTCTCTCGATAGGCATCTCATACGTTTCTCCTGACACAGGACCTCTACCATCGATAGGCTGGCCTAGTGTATTCACTACTCTTCCTACGACGCCTTCTCCTACATTGATAGAAGCAATTCTTCCAGATCTTCTTACTGTAGATCCTTCCTTAATTCCATCACCAGGTCCGAGTAATACAACCCCTACATTGTCTTCTTCTAGGTTAAGTACGATGGCGTTTACTCCGTTGTCAAATTCCACAAGCTCACCTGCCTGGGCCTTAGTCAATCCATATACCCTTGCGATACCATCTCCCACTTGAAGTACGGTACCTACTTCTTCTAGTTCTGTAGTGGTTTTAAAGCCCGAAAGTTGTTGCTTTAAAATCGCTGAAATTTCATCTGGTTTTATGCCTACCATGATCTATAATTTTTAATTGTATATACGTTTCTTTATGGTTATTCCTTAGAATGCTTTTTCGTAATCGTTGCCTGAGAAAGACTTCTTCAATTCTGCAATCTTATGCGCCACACTGGCATCATATAGCTTATCTCCTATCTCTACAATAAATCCCCCGATCAAGGACTCATCAACTGCTGTTGTAATATCTACTTTCTGATCCGTAACTTCACTTGCAAGTAAGGTCTGCTTAATTTTCTCCAGCTGCGCATCTGACATCTTCGTCGCCGTGGTCAACTTGACCTCACTGACGTGATTCATTACTTTATACTGGTGCAAGAATTCATCTGCTATTTCTGGTAAGAAGTTCTCTCTACCCTTCTTAACAAGAATGGTGAGAAAGGCTTGTGTAAGCTCATCTACCTTTCCATCGAACAAGGCGCTGAAAACAGATAATTTCTTATCTCTACTTACAATCGGACTCTTAAGCAATAGGTAGAAGTCTCTATTGTCTGTAATCTCATCGAATGCAGTCATATCCTCTACTACGGTAGAAAGATTCCCTTTTTCGTGAGCCAGATCTATAAGTGACTTGGCGTATCTAGCTGCAATTTTAGTTACTGACATAAATAGCCGTTCTTAGTTTAATTTAATATCATCAACCAACTTGTCAACGAATGACTCGTGCTCTCCACTTCCCTTCAATTCCTTCTTAAGCAATTTCTCAGCGATTTCTATAGCCATAGAACCTACTTGATTCTTAACTTCGATTAAAGCTGCTTTCTTCTGATTGTCGATTTCCATCTTAGCATTGGTTACGATGCGTTGTGCTTCTTCTTTCGCCTTATCCTTAGCTTCGTTGATGATGGAGTTTTTAGTTTCTTTAGCTTCTTGAAGGATCTTACCTCTTTCTTCTCTTGCTTCTGCAAGCAGTGTTGCATGCTCAGACTTAAGGTTAGCTACTTCTTCTCTAGCTTTCTTAGATTCATCTAAGGCATCCTGGATATCTCCTTCTCTCTTCTTAAGGGCATCCTTAATCGGACCAAAGGCGAATCGCCCGATGATGGTCCAGAATAATAGGAATATCAATATGGTCCAGAACAACAATCCGAAGTCTGGCTTGATAGGGGAAAAATCTGCTGCTAAAAAGTATAACATAATGTTACTTTCTTGTTCTTATTAAATCTTGGTTTTCTTTAAAAGGCCTGATCCTAGTAGCCAACCGCTACAGGACCAGGCTGTTCATTTTAGCGTTTCTGCTTACTATCCAGTTGGGTTAGCAACTAGGAATGCAAGAAGAATAGCAATAAGAGCTGCACCCTCAATAAAGGCTGCCATTAAGATCATGTTCGCTCTAATGTCTCCTACAGCTTCTGGCTGTCTAGCAATAGATTCCATGGCTTTAGCACCGATCCAGCCGATCCCAAGACCTGCTCCGATTACTGCTAATCCCATTCCGATTGCAACTATTGAACCTACCATAATTAATAAGTTTTTATAATGAATTAATGATGTACTTCTTCAGTAGCCGCACCTATGTACGACGCTGTTAATATCGTGAATACGAAGGCCTGAACCAAAGCAACAATCAACTCAATCGCCATCATAAAGATGGTCAATAAAGTAGATCCTATCGCAGCACCAAAGGTGCCAGGAAGGCTTTCTCCAGACTTTCCGAATATAAATATCAATCCTACGAAAACCACCATTACAATATGCCCCGCGGTAATGTTGGCGAATAGACGCAACATAAGGGTAAGTGGCTTAATAAACATCCCCATAATCTCTACAGGAATCAATATCGGTTTTACGAACCATGGTACTCCTGGAGCAGCAAATATGTGGCTCCAATAATGTCCGTTACCGTTGATGTTGGTTATGATAAATGTTACAATCGCTAGCACTGCTGTAACAGCTAAGTTTCCTGTTACATTCGCGTTTCCAAAAAATGGAATCTGTCCAAATAAGTTAAGCGACAGTATAAAGAAAAATATACTTAACAGATACGGGAAAAACTTCTCCCATTTGTGTCCTAAAAAGGGTACTGCAACCTCATCTCTTATAAAGACAATCAGTGGCTCGAAAAAAGACTGTAATCCTGAAGGAGCCTTTCCTTCTCTATTTTTATAGGCCTTGGCAATTCTTAAAAACACCCATGTCATCAATAGAAACATAAAGATCATGGAAACTACATTCTTCGTAAGAGAAAAATCATAGTAAGAAGTAATTCCTCCTCCAAACAATCCAAAATCAGCCGTACTCTTCTTGTCTAATGGATATTTATTTCCATTGGCACAGACGAACTCATAATCTTTAGACTTCCCATCAACCTTCTCCTTGTCATGTCCAAAACCAGTTATCACAACTTCTCCTTGAGGAAAAGCATTGTCTCTTATTCTCTTAACGGTACCGGCATGTAATACATACCCATTGTAAGCTTTACCCCCATTTCCATTACTGTATGTTTCGAAATCAAACTTACCGCTCGAAAACACGTCCCATCCTTTAGATGGAGCATATAGAAAGCAAGGCAATGGAAAGTTAAAATGTCCGATGCTGAATACATTAGCATCAGATATATGGTGCATAGCTACATCTCCTACTTCAAAATCATGATGTGCATTTACTGGCACGCACACACCTGGACCGTGATCCACATGATGGTCATCCCCATGACTGTGATCTCCAT
>CAZFJO010000113.1:1929-11201 GCA_964518915.1 uncultured Saprospiraceae bacterium | reverse complement strand
TGCCATCGGTATAGTCATGGGAGAGTGGTCGGTTAGTACACTCAAGAATGGATATATAGATGTCAGCGGGTGGCCTGAAGGCGCATATACAATCGCTTTAGGATCACAAGAGAAGGCTAGGTCCTCACAGTTTATCAAAATACAACACTGATCATCCCATACAATAAGATTTTATACTAAACCATCACAATTATGAATAAGTACACTTTACTACTGAGCCTTATATTAATAGCCATTTTTTCTTCTTGTACCCAAGATAAAGGAACAGTCCATGTTCAGTACATCGAGGCAACAGCAATATATGGAGACCTAGATCATGTAAGATCTACGCCTATAAATCAAGAGCCGAGAAATATTGAAAACCCAGGTAAGATTTATATAGGTGAGCGATATATAATGATAGGAGAGGAAGGCGAAGGAATCCACATTGTAGAAAATTCTGAACAGATGGAATCAGTAGGCTTTATGGCTATCCCAGGTAACAGAGAATTCATTGTGGATGGAAATACATTGTATGCAGAGAGTTATTATGATGTAATTAAGATTGATGTAACAGATCCTCGTCAGGCCAGAATAGAAGAAAGGGCTGCTTTTTCTATCCAAGAAGAAAGAAAAGACGACAAAGGAAATACGCTGATCGGATTCGATTATGCTCAGAAATCTATAGAAATTACTGAAGAAGAAGATTTTTATAATGACATCATCGATGATCAACTGGTCTACCTTGATTTCGCAAGAAACAGCATTCCTGTATCAGCGTTGCCCTCCTCGTTCGCAGGGACATCCGGTGGACAAGTAGGTGTAGGAAATAAGATGGCCATAACGGGTGACCATTTATATCTCATAAGCAATGACAATATGATTGCTATATCTACAGAAGATTTTACGACAGGACATCAACGCCATAAGGGAGTCATGAGTGATATGGAAACCATATTCGCTTACGAGAATATGTTGTTCCTAGGTGGAAGATCCTCCATGAACATATTTTCTCCAGATGGAAAGAATACCCCTATTTTATTGCATGAATTCCAGCATGCAACGTCTTGTGATCCCGTACTTCCGTTTTTCGATGTAGCCTATGTTACTTTAAGAACGGCAGATTTTTCTGAATGTCCGGGCAATACCAATGCACTCGTTGTCTTAAATATAGAAGATCCATCACGTACATATGAAGTTAAGGAATTGCCTATGTTCAGTCCATATGGCATGTCCATAAGCGATGATAAGCTTTATGTCGCAGAAGGAAAGAATGGATTGAAACTGTTTGATATTTCGGACAAGTTTAGCCCCGAATTGCTTAATCATTTTA
Organism: uncultured Saprospiraceae bacterium; assembly: GCA_964518915.1. Classification (GTDB taxonomy): domain Bacteria; phylum Bacteroidota; class Bacteroidia; order Chitinophagales; family Saprospiraceae; genus JABDLO01. The sequence continues at coordinate 9,889 of CAZFJO010000113.1, read as the reverse complement.
TAGAGGTAGAAGTGTATGATGTTATCCAATCACCGTTCAGTTCTTCATTTTTATATCTCGCTGGTCCTGATGGATTAGGTAAGTATGAGACCGGAGAAAATCAAGAATTATCCATTGTAGGTGAATTAAGATATTGATATAATTTTTCAATAGCAGTATGTGTATTGTTATAACATTTCTACCGTGGATCGATGGGAATACAATTGACGCATTATGACTAAAATACTAGGCACTTTTTTATTTTCATTATTTAGCATATGTGGTTACGGGCAGTTGTCTCAACCACATATGCGTATTTGGTTTGAAGATCAGAGTGTGTTTTTCGGAGAAGTTATTGAGATGGATGAAGCGTATGCATCGTTGAGGATTATAACGGGAGATACGGTTCGGTTTTCGCTTCACCAAGCGAAGGAGATAGTCTTTCCAGACGACGCCATATTTTTTAAGAATGGGACATTTTTTCCTGTCAAGGGCAGATTCTGGAATTTTGGTATTGGATTTAATCCGATTTCTATTCAGGGTAGCGAAGATATTCCTGTAGCCTCACACATCTCATTCAGCTACGGTTGGCACCTCAATAAGAAAGTGGATTTATCTCTGGGGTTTGGATTTGAGTTTAATGAGGCACAGGTAGGCGGATTTGAATTCGATACACAATTCGCACCTGTATTTATAGACGCCAGATATTTTCTTACAGATAACCGGAGAAGGTTGTTTTTATCCGGAAGACTTGCTTATGGCTTCCCTGGAGAAGAAGAAATGGAAGATCAAGTAAGAGAGCATGAAGGAGGAATAAATGCTTCTTATGGTCTGGGAATGACTTTCGCCTCCGGCAATGAGAATCGATTTTCCATTCAAGTATCCCATTATATGCAAGCGACTAATGGGACAGAGTTTTTCTTAGATGGATTCGGCAATGAAATCAAAACGGAGTACGATATCCTTATCAATAGATTGATTCTAAGGCTGGGTTGGGATTTTTAATGAACTGGGCATTTCTTGCTATGTAACGCTGGCTATCGAGTGTGTTTTTTTCAAGTGGATACTTTTCCTTTAATTCTTATACATGATAGAGTAGATTCTAACAATGGTACTAAGCTATCAATACATGTTTTTATAATAATTGATATCTTTATATTGAAGTGAATTTACTAAGGATTATCGATGCATGTTTAATTCAAGCATAAAGTACTGTTCCACCATTTCACCTACACTTAATTTTGTGATACAGGAAAAACCTTTAATTGCAATTCAGCATGGTACATTTTACATGTAGTTTAATATTGCATTGCTAATTCACTTTATTGTAGGACATCTATAGTAAGCACATTTAGATACTGGTATATATGGGACAATCTGTTTTCATTATAGTATGGTGTTGCTTGTTGTGGAGAGACTATTCATCAGTCAAGATCAAGAAAAATAATACCTATGCTCACAACAGAGGTGAAGAATCAAGTATTGCATGCACTCTATGATAAGATAGAGAAGAACCGCACGGGCATTCTCAACAAGAACAAAATCGATATAGATAACTATCGGGGTAAAGATTTATCTATGCTCGATAGATTAAAGGTGGATGACGTTAAGGTAGATGGAATGTTGCAATCGATCCAAGAAGCAATCGCCATTGAAGATCCTGAAGGAAGGCTGCTGTATCGGCACATCCATGATAATGGATTAGAAATTTCCAATAAGACCGTAGCTTTCGGGACGGTTCTTATAATCTATGAATCTAGGCCAGATGTTACCATAGAAGCGGCTATTGCAGCTTTTAAGTCAGGCAATAAAATTTTATTGAAAGGAGGGAAGGAGGCCATCGAAACCAATATTTTTCTGCATACATTATGGGAAGAGGCATTAAGGGATGCAAGGGTAGATGTAGGATATGTAAAACTGTTGCGATTGTCAAGGGAAGAGACACAATCATTTATAAGTAATCCTCCAGAACCAGTCGATTTAATTATTCCTCGAGGAGGAGAAAGGTTGATTGAATTCGTGAAGAAAAATTCAAGTGTTCCCGTCATTGTCAGTGGGAGAGGAAACAATTTCTTGTATGTGGATGAATCGGCAGATATGGATATGTCGAGGAATGTCATTCTGAATGGTAAGTCGAGAATAAGTGTGTGTAATGCCTTAGATAAAGTGATTGTTCATGAAAAGAGACGATCAGATTTAGATGGGTTGTTTCAATTTCTGAAGAAGAACGGGGTGCAAGTTATACGGGACAGCACATTTGGAGAGCGGAGCGATATCGATACAGATCAGCAAGAGGAGGTCATGCGTCAGGAGTTTTTAGATTATAGGATGGTCTTTAGCCTAGCGTCTTCTATGGAAAAGGCAATTGCTGATATAAATGAATTTTCTGGAGGACATTCAGCATCTATAATGACAGAAGACAATGATCGTGCGGAATTCTTTATTTCACATATAGATTCTGCCGCTGTTTATCACAATGCATCCACAAGGTTTACTGATGGAGGCCAATTCGGTATGGCTGGAGAGATGGCCATAAGTACGCAGAAATTGCATTTCAGAGGGCCTATAAGCATCTCTCAATTGGTCACTAATAAGTGGGTTATCAGAGGAAATGGACAGATAAGATGAAAAAGAAACTTGTATTGAAAATAGGTACGTCTACACTTACTGGTGGATCGGATACCATTTCTTATGCTAAGATAGAAGACTTAGCTAGACAGATTATTCTACTGAGAGAAAAGTACGATGTAATCATTGTGAGTTCTGGGTCGATTGCTGCAGCTCGGCAGTATGTAGATATGACTCGCATAAATCAAGAAGTAGATTCTAAGCAAGCGCTGGCTGCGATCGGACAGCATAAGCTGATGCGCATGTATGATGAAGTTTTCGGTGCGAGGGGTTGTGAGGTTGCACAGTGCCTTCTAGTGTATCATGATGTTGATAATTCGGCATCAAGGGAGAATATCCGCAACACCATAGATCGATTGCTAGAGATGAACTATACGCCCATCATCAACGAAAATGATACAGTAGCTGTAGATGAAATTGTCCTAGGAGACAATGATAAGTTATCTGCTTATGTCGCAGTGATACTAGAGGCAGACTTACTTGTACTCGCTTCTGATATAGATGGTTTATATGAAACTGATCCTAGAAGGAATCCAGACGCGTTATTTATTTCTGAGGTCAATGATCTTTCTCTCGCCAGTTCTTATGTCTCTGAAACAAAATCAGACCAAGGTACAGGAGGAATGGCTACTAAGATTTTAGCTGCTGAATTGTGCATGGAACACGGGATTGAGATGTGGATCATGAATGGGAACCAGCCTTTTTTTCTAGTGAAGGCACTTGATGGAAAGATGCCTTATACAAGATTCAAGAAAGCATGAGGTTATATATAGGAATAACTTATATATCTTAGTGGCATGAATGAGTATGCATGGGCGTAATTATTAAAGAGAGTCTGCGACAGACGATTGTAATGGGTTCTATTTCCATTCTAGGAATAATCAGCACAATCTTCTTCTACCCGAAGGATATGAACGTCTATGGTATCTTGGCTTATGTATTGAATACGGCTGGTTTGTTTTTACCATTGGTCGTCTTCGGTATAGGAGCGGCAGGCATCCGATTCTTTCCAAGCGTTGAGAAAACGAAGGAAGCGCAAGTAAGCTACTTTCTGAAATTAGGAGGAATACTCTTGGTTACATCCTGCATTTTTATTTTGTTTTTTTACACCTTCGATGAAGCACTTCTTGAGTTTTCAAGGAATCCGGACAAAGACTTTTCTAAATACTTTTACTATATCCTTCCTGCGGCATTGCTATATGGAGTTAATGCTTTTCTTTCTACCTATCTAACCAATTATAAGATTTCGGCTCTTCCTAAAGGGATGCAAGCTGGATATAAGGTGTTTATTCCCATCGTATTCTTATTGGTAATCTTCAATAAGATTGAAGTTGATGTAGGGATTTACATTTTGTTTGGTGTGCTCGGTGTGGCGTTTTTAGGATTACTTATGCTAGCGATTTTTAAGTTAAACTCCTTTCCTAAGGTGAATACCATAGAGCGGAAAAATCTATTTAATAAGCCCTTCTTCCAGTTTTATTTCTGGACCTTTTTATCAAGTTTAGGTTTTTCAGTTACGTCTCAGATCGATGGGTATATGTTGTCTAATCTGCTAGATTTCAAATCTTCCGGAGGCTATAATATGGCGGTTAATATGTGTGTGGCGATGACCTTTCCCATCATGAGTGTCATATCGATTGCTAGTCCGATTATATCAGAAGCCTGGAAGGAAGACAATCGAGAGGAAATAAAAGATATCTATTATAAAGGGAGTAGAAATCTATTGTTTATAGGATCTGCCATTCTCTTTTCCTTGCTGTTGTTTAACGATGTCTTGCAATATAGCATAGAAGAGTGGGACGTACTCAGACATCTTAAAGTTGTTATTATCATTCTGGGTATCGGGAAATTGATAGACATGGTGAGTAGTGTCAACGGTGTCATTATTAACTATTCACCGTGGTATCGATATACTTCGCTTTTCATATTGTTCCTTATCGTGATGAATGTCAGTCTAAATTATATGTTGATTCCTATAATGGGATTAAATGGTGCAGCAATAGCTACCGCTTCTACCTTAGTTGTTTTTAATTTCTTGAAGACAATGCTCATATGGAAGAAACTTAAGATGAACCCATTTGACAGTCAGACAATGATGTATCTCTTATCCATAGCGGCTATTCTCGGAATTATCTTGTGGTTAGATTATAAGACATCAGATATCGTGTCTTTTTTCGTGTCAATGATCCTATCTTTGGGCTTTACGGCTTGGGTGCTCTTTAAAACAGATTATGCCCATGATACACGTAAAAATATTTTGAAACTTATTTCTGCTTTCGCAAATAAACTAAAATGAATTATACACACTTACTCATAAAAAATGATGCTGGAATCGTAACCATTACGATTAACAGACCTGAAGCCCTCAATGCCATCAATAAACAGGTGATGCGAGACTTGAATTTGTTTTTTTCAGAAGGGTACAAAGAGATCGATAAGTTTCATGGGGTAATAATTACAGGCGCGGGAGAGAAGGCATTCGTTGCAGGTGCAGATATAAAAGAGTTTTCTGGTTTTTCAGCAGATCAAGGTGAAGCACTTTCTGCATATGGTCATGACACTTATTTTCTGATAGAGCGTTTTCATGTTCCAGTTATTGCCGTTGTAAAAGGGTATGCCCTAGGAGGAGGATGTGAACTAGCCATGGCATGTCATATGAGGATCGCTGGTCCCAAGGCTCGATTCGGGCAACCTGAAGTTAATCTAGGACTCATACCTGGATACGCTGGAACGCAGCGTTTAATCCAGTTGATAGGAAAGAGCAAGGCCATAGAATTGTTGTTGACAGCGGATATGATCGGATCAGATGAGGCTAGGACGCTGGGCTTGGTGAATCATGTTGTTGCGGCTGGAGAAGAAATGTCGAAGGCTAGAGAAATACTAGACAAGTGTGGAAGTAAAGGCCCTATTGCCATTGCTAAAACGATTGAATTAATCAATGATCATTTTTCACCTCAATTACCAGCCTTTAGAGCGGAGAGTAAGGCATTCGGAGAAACCATTGCTACAGAGGATTGTCGAGAGGGGAGTGCAGCTTTTATAGAAAAGAGGAAGCCAGAATTTAAAGGGAAATAAGAAGCGGAATATATGTTTGATTTTCATACAGACAAGGGTAGGTATTTTTTGATGCAGAAAGAGGTCGCCTCAGATTATATAATCAGCTATCTCAAGGATCTAGGAATAGGTAATGAAAAGATGCATGTTCTAGAAATCGGGTGTGCAGAGGCTGGGGTGTTAAGTGCCTTTCTAGATGAAGGACATACGGGAGTAGGCATAGAATTGTCTGAAGGAAGAGTGAAACTTGCTCAGCAGTTCTTGAAAGAAGAGATATCGAATGGTCAGGTTGAAATCGTACAAAAAAACATCTATGACATCGATCCAGATAAAGACCTGGACAGAAAATTTGACTTGATCATCCTTAAAGATGTCATAGAGCATATCCCTGAACAAGAGCGTTTTATACCTGCACTGCGGAAATTTCTCAACCCTGGGGGCAAGGTGTTTTTCGCTTTTCCACCATGGTATATGCCATTCGGTGGACATCAGCAATTGTGCAAGAGCAGAGTCCTGGGTAAATTACCTTGGTTCCATCTGATGCCTATGAAAGCTTATCTAGCCTTTCTAAAAATGATGGGAGAGCCTGATAATAAAATAGAAGGGCTGAAAGAAATTAAAGAGACAGGAATAAGTATAGAAAGGATGGTTAAGCTATCTAAAATCTCAGATTATAAAATCATTGATAAAAAATACTGGCTATTTAATCCCATCTACAAGTTTAAATTCAACCTTAAACCGAGAAAAGTATTTACTCCTCTTACCTTCATTCCTGGTGTGAGAAATTTCTACACTACAGCGTTATATATTGTAATAGGTGTGTAACCTAGCCTCCACATTCTGTTTTCATGGTCTTGATCTGACTTTCCCATAAGTCCCTCTGTTCTTCCACTTCATCGTCATCACACCAATCTGTGATTTCCAGAACAGTTTCATTGGTTACATCAGACTTGTACATTCTGAATTCAAGATACTCTCCTTCGTCAGCATCTTCCCAAGAAAATCTAACTCTCTCTTCCTCGATGTCATCTATCATCTCAGCTATTTCATCTGCTCCGTCCCACGTGAAAACAAACTCGTCTCCGGTTATGTCAACAGCGTCGCAGAACCATCTTACCAAGCACGATGGAGTAGTAATGAATTTATATAGAATTGCAGGGGAAGCCCTGAATATAAATTCCATATCGTATTTAACTCTTTGCATTATAATTATTTAGTTATGTAGTGTGCTGGAAAATAGAATAAAATAGTATCTTCTGGCGCGATTCGATGCAATAAAAAATATTTTTTTGATTTTTCAAAAGAAATGAACTTTTTTTAGTTCCCAACTGTATTGTTATCATGTGTTCGGAAAGGAAGGTTGGTAGAATTACCCGTCTAATCCGGTAGTATTGATTTTCTAGAAGAAAAAGAGTACTTTTGCACGCTTTTGAAGTATTGAACATTGAAATAAACTATAAGAGGACTAGATGAGACAACTCAAGATTACTAAATCCATAACGAATAGAGAGAGTCAATCATTAGAAAAATATCTTCAAGAGATCGGAAAAGTAGATCTCTTAACTCCAGAGGAAGAAGTAGATTTAGCTAAGAAAATAAAAGAAGGCGACCAAGAAGCGCTTGAAAAATTAACCAAGGCCAATCTTAGATTCGTTGTATCTGTTGCTAAGCAGTACCAGAATCAAGGTTTATCCTTGAGTGATTTAATCAATGAAGGTAACCTAGGATTGATTAAAGCGGCTCAGAGATTTGATGAGACCAGAGGATTTAAGTTTATATCTTATGCAGTCTGGTGGATCAGACAATCTATCTTACAAGCCCTCGCAGAGCAATCAAGAATTGTCAGACTACCGCTTAATAAGGTAGGTTCATTGAACAAGATCAATAGAGCTTTTTCAGAATTGGAGCAAGAGTTTGAGAGAGAACCTTCTAGTGAGGAACTTGCTGAACTACTTGAAATTCCTACTGAAGAAGTAGAAACTACATTAGGCGTTGCAGCGCGACATGTATCTATGGATGCACCATTCGTAGATGGAGAAGACAATAGTCTACTGGACGTGCTTGAGAACAGCAGTACACCGAATACAGATAAAGCCTTAGAATATTCTGAATCTCTCAGAAAGGAGATCGAAAGATCGTTGAGTACCCTTACGGAAAGGCAGATGGATGTAATTAAGCTCTACTTCGGAATAGGAGTGGAACACCCTATGTCTCTAGAAGATATCGGTGACAAGTTTGGTTTAACCAGAGAAAGAGTAAGACAGATTAAGGACAAGGCAATCAATAAACTGAGGTCTGC
>CAZFJO010000113.1:0-1829 GCA_964518915.1 uncultured Saprospiraceae bacterium | reverse complement strand
GTACCTTGGCAAGAAATATGTATTACACCTTGAGTAGATGAGCAAGAAAATGACGAAATACGACATATTTCAGCCTATGTTAATGGCTTCTTTGTTGGTAATAGGTATAGTTATCGGTGTTAAAACTGGAGGCAATAATGTTTCTCTTATTGATTCGTATAACCAGAAAGATAATGCATCCAATCACATCGGCAGGGTAGAAGAAATACTTCGATTTATTGAATCGCGTTATGTAGATTCACTGGATATAGATGATGTTGTAGAATCAGCGATCTATGATGTAATGGACGAACTTGATCCGCACTCATTATATCTAAGTCCAGAACAGCTCAGAGAAGTAAGTGAGCAGATGGATGGGAATTATAGAGGGGTAGGTGTTGAGTCTTTCTTTATAGAAGATACCGTAAGAATATCTCGAGTTTTAAAAAATACTCCTGCTGAAAAAGCGGGAATACAGCCCCTCGATAAAGTTCTGAATATTGATAAGGTATCTGTTGCTGGTCAAGGGATGAAGTACAGTGCTATACGAGACATGCTTAGAGCAGAAGGAAAAGAATCGATATCTCTGAATTTACTTAGAGGCAATGAAATAATAGAAACAAGTATATCTCCAGAAAAGATAAACTTACAATCTTCTAAAATAGCCTATACATTAAAGGAAGGTGTCGGCTATATTAAGGTAGACCGATTTAGCTCTAATACGTATAAGGAGTTTATGGAAGGGTTAGAGATCCTAGCAGAAAAAGAAGAAATCAAGCACTTAGTAATAGACTTAAGAGATAATCCGGGAGGATACTTGCCAGAAGCGATTAATATACTGAGTCAACTATTTGATGAGAAAGAAAAGTTGCTTGTCTATACAGAAGGGAAGAGTGAAAAGAAACTTGAATATAAGACAACAGGAAAAAACTTTTTTCCACTAGATAAGATAGCTGTATTGATCAACGAATCTTCAGCTTCTGGTTCAGAAATAATTGCTGGAGCTATTCAAGACTGGGATAGAGGTGTAATAATCGGGAGAAGATCCTACGGAAAGGGATTGGTCCAGGAACAATATCCGCTTAGAAATGGTGGGGCCATCCGATTGACTATATCCAGATATTATACACCTTCTGGAAGATCGATCCAGCGACCATATGATGATTTATCAGATTATCAGGATGATATAGAAACAAGGTTTGCTTCAGGAGAACTTTATGATCTCGATAAATACCTCTTAACGGATTCTACTGAATATAAAACAATGAACTTAGCCAGAAGCATGTATGGAGGTGGTGGTATCATACCAGATGTATACATTCCATTACATTCTACAATCTATCATGATTATATGTCTTATCTGGAAGATTATATCCCAGAGTACGTTTTTCAAAACAGAGAAAAAGGGTGGACCTATGGCAAGGAAAGAATTGTCGTGGATGAATTCTTAGATTATGTAGAGAAGAAGAATCCAGACATAAAAAACAGAGATTCTCTTGATAGAATCGAACTGATTAAACGCATTAGAAGCCAGCTCGCCTATCAAGAATTAGGCGAACTAGAAAGAGAGAAAGTACTTAATGAATCAGATCCATTTATTGAAGAAGCATTAAAATATACTATGTCTCCTACAGAAATGGCAAGTTATATTGAAATCCGCTAAGTGCGTAGAAAAATCAATTCCCCCTTTTTATCATAGCTGGCAATAATCGAAGGAGAATTCTTCTCTACAATATCTCTTTTGTGCCTACACACATAATCTACTTGATCAATAACGGCATCATCTATGTCTGAAAATGATTCTGGAAACGGTCTTCCAGAAATATTGGCACTTGTAGAAATAATAGGGT
>CAZFJO010000112.1:0-11206 GCA_964518915.1 uncultured Saprospiraceae bacterium | reverse complement strand
CCTTTCTTTATTTCAATCAATGGTCTTTCTTTCTTGATAGCCATATAGTTATAAGCATCTATCCCTTGAAGCCCTCCTGTATGTATCCAGAGAAGTTTTTCACCTGAAGCATATGCTCCATTTCTTATTTGTTCTATTAACTCATAAATCAACTTACCATTGTAGATGGGGTCGATCGGAATCTTGGTTTCTTGGTAAAACGCATTGATGGTTTCTATCAACGGGTGAGCAGTTTTAGCATAACCACCTCCATGTGCTTCTACATAATTATATGACTTGTTATTTACTGCTTCTTTTATGGTTTTATTTAGCCAATTGCCTTTAAGCGCACCATAGACATCTATCATAAATGATGAAGGGTGGTTAATCATATGAATCGAAGTTGTTCCAGTTCCGGCACAGACAAGTAATCTATCGAATCCCATTTCTGAATCAATTTCATCCATCATCTCTTTTACACCCATCTCTGCTTCTGATCCTGATCCACCTTCTGGAATTATATATGGCTTACCATGCGTCTTAGAAAGTTGCTGAATAAAATCATCCGATTCTTTTTCACGGTATGCTTCTCTGGATAGGTAATGAATATGAGCCCCCTTCTCTCGGGCATATTTCAAAGTAGGATTCTGAATATCTTCTTCTCCTCTGACATAAATATGTATGGGTAGATCGACATATGGTGCGCAAGCCGCAAGTGCGTATATGTGATTAGAAAATGCACCTCCAAAACTTACGATAGAATTATGCTGACTCTGATAACACTGTAATAAGTGACCCTTAAGTTTACGCCACTTGTTTCCTGAAATGGCAGGGTGAATCTCATCTTCTCTTTTCACCCACAACTCTATCCCAGCAGTTCTAGCTACTGTCCATTCTACACGATGAATTCTAGAAGGTAAATTAAGCGGTAGTGTTATCATTTATACTTAAAGCGCATAAGATAAGAAGTCCCCTCTCCTTCTTTACTATCTATAGATATATTTCCTTTAAGATAATTGATTCTGGATTTTAAATTATCCAGACCCATTCCTTTTCTTTTCAAGTTATTGATATCGAATCCTATGCCATCGTCTTCGAATTCAATAACCATCTCATCTTCTTCAGAATTAAGTTGAAGTAAAATCTCTTTTGCCTTAGCGTGCTTGATGGCATTATGGAAGAGTTCCTGGATGATTCTATAGATGGATAGAACGGTCATATTGTTTAAGTCATCTGGAATTTTAATAGGTTGAAAATGAATATCTGGCAAGTGTTCTCCTTCGAACCGATTGATGAGGTCGTTTATAGCTGGGACCAATCCCAGATTCATCAGTGCTCCTGGTTGCAAGTTATGTGATATGGCTCTCACCTCTTCTACTGCTGTATCGAGCAGGCTATTCGCTTTTCTATATTCCTTGATTTCGGAGATTCCATTATGGCTACTGACTGAATCAAACTGCAGCTTGATCGTAGAAAGCAAGCCTCCTAAACTATCGTGTAGATCTTTAGCGATTCTCTCTCTTTCTAGTTCTTGTCCTTCTATCATGGACTGCATACTGCTGATTTTTATATTATCTTCCAGCTCTCTGATCTTCTGTGTATTGATTTCTTGCTTCTGATTATTCACAACATTTTCTGATCGTATTTTCTGCGTGTAGAATCGAATCAGGAAGTACATAAGAATAAGAAGTAGGGACAGGCCTGCAGCCATTAAGTATAATATCCTTCTCTGGTTTTTATTTTCTCTTTCAGCTTGCTGCTTATCCTGTTCTGTATTGGCCAGTTTTATCTTATTCTCATTCGCCTGATATTTAATAGCTGCGTTATCCAGAGATATTCGCTTGTCTTTAATCAGGATTGAATCACTTAAGCTCCCTCCCATGGTAGAATACTTAAATGCGGAATCATATTGATTGACCCGACTATAGACATCAGATAACTGACGGTATATTTTCAATCGATTTTCGCTGTATGGTTGCATGGGTATTACTTCCTTCGCTTCAGTAAGATACTTAACAGCTTTAGTATAGTCAGATCTCAGCTTATTGAGATACCCTATCTTGTACAAGCTCGATGACAAGAATTCCTTGTTGTCTACTTCGTTGCTTAATTTAAATGCTCTAAAGGCAAATATAAGTGCACTATCAATTTCATTAAGGCGCTCATAATTATCGACCCGTTCCATCGTAAACTTAAGGAGTAAGGTAGTATCTTTAAGAGACCTATTAACTAGGGCTGCTTTTTTAAGATAGATCTGCTCGAGGTCTATGTCACCTTTATCCTTATATACAGTTGCCATCTCAAAGAGTACATCTGCTTCATTGTATTTATCATTAATGCCACGATAGTGAGCGAGTAATTCCTCATACAATTCGAGAGATTCTGAGTATAGTTCTATTTTATGATACCTATCGGCAATCTGCCTTTCGATATTGAACATCTGAAGGGTATCCTGGATGCGTTTATAATATCTAAGGCTCTGGGTATAGTTGTCGAAAGACCGCTTATGCCTAAACCTAGATTCTTCATATTCTGCTAGTAGAAAGTAGACATCTGCGAGGCGTCGGATATCCTCATCTCCTAGTTGGTCTTTCTGTCGGAAAGTATCTCTGGCTCCCTCGAGCATATCATTAAGCTCTGTAAAGGTATAGTTACTGTCGAGAACGCCTTGACTAAATCCTATAAAAGGAAGCCACAATAAAAAAGATATGGCGATTAACCGTTTCACTGACTAGATGTAGAATTATATGACGCTTGCATGGGAGGTAATTGAACCTTAAAGAAACCTCTAATATCAATATAAACGAAAAAAAATTAATAAGTATTGAGTGTTTCTTATGATCCTGTGGATTGAATATTGGGATTGGGTAAAAAAAAGAAAACCCTCAACTTTTTGAGGGCTTTTCTTTGAATGCAATAGTCAATCCCAATGAGTATTGTATTTTTTGCCATATACAATGGCTATATCTTATGTTGTCTTAGTAGTGTGAGCATAATCAAGCTAGAAGATTATCCAAGGCAATTGGATAATGGAGTCTAGGGCAGAATTTGATAAAATCGTGCGTTGAACTGACTACCTTAGTAATCTTCTAACTCTCTTATTGCTCATTCCGTAAACCGATAAAAGAAAATTTGACGAATGATGCTCTCTTTAGAGCATCCACCTTATGGCTACCGAACCAGACCTGTGAAGTACTGGATGGTAGCGCATTATAATAACTATCTAAGACGAACTTTACCTTGGTTGTATTAGCGATGTTTTCTTTCATATAGTCACCACCTAGCGTAACCGCTACTAATAATATTCCTATAATGACTTGACTCTTTTTCACAACACTATCGCTATTTTCTCAGTTAAGTAATTAATGCCTTTGCAATTAATGTATGATACAAATATGGGGTCAACTGCCGGCCTATACATCATAGTTAACCCCCATTTTGTTTTTTCGGGGTTTCCCCCTACTTTATATGGTATATTGCGGCTAACTTCGTATTTATATTGTGTGCGCGTTCAATCCCGCCTTAAACCCAATAGATAATTTACTATATGATAAAACTTGTAATTGCTGATGATCACACGATGTTCGTAGATGGAATAGACTCTATCCTTACTATTGAGAATGACATCGATGTTGTAGGTAGGTGCTATGATGGCCCTTCTACCTTGAAATTTCTTGAAGAAAACGAAGCTGACATCTTACTCCTTGATGTGAATCTTCCTGGCATGAGTGGTATAGATGTATGTAAAACACTGAAGGAAAAAGAATCTACTGTTAAGATTATAGCTATATCCATGTTTAATGAAGAGAGCTTCGTTACAGAAATTCTAAACAATGGAGCACAAGGTTATATTCTAAAAAATACAGGAAGAGAAGAACTCCTTAAAGCCATCCGGACTGTAGAAGGTGGTACCTCTTACTTCAGTAAAGATGTTACCCAGACAATCATGAAGGGTCTGATGAAACAGAGAAAAGGTTCTAATAAGTCTTCTAAATTCTTTCCTAAGGTTTCTCGACGTGAGAAAGAAGTACTTAAGTTGATTATAGAAGAGTTCACCACACAGGAGATTGCTGAGAAGTTATTTATCTCTCTAAAAACAGTAGAATCTCATAGGTCCTCCCTTCTCGCTAAGTTAAATGCCAGAAACAGTGCTGGTCTTGTAAGAATAGCCTTAGAGAATAAAGTCTTAGAAAATTAACACATACTGCTTCTGAAAAAGAAAAGGAGCTGGACTACACCAGCTCCCGTATCACTACTACGTCGGTAGTAGCAACCCAAACCTCTTTACTGTCTATTCATTTATAACCTAGATATTCTAAGAATCGGTGATTTTCATAAGAAAGATCATTGTATCATTAAACCACTACTACAATTAAATACCGAACAGAATTCCGGACGTTGCATGTAATGGAAAAAATCATCGGGTACAATGGATTAAATCTTATGCCCTCAAGATGTTATACTGATATAGTTGAAATAGGTTACACTTAAAAGCACATTAAATTGAATCAAGGGAAAATACGAGGGTGGCAAAACCACAATGAACTGAAAAAGAGAAGACTGCAGCATTTAGGCTAAAACATAAAAGCCGGCTCCACTCACTGGAACCGGCTTTTCCTTAACACTCTCGAAAGACCAAAATAAATTCAAAAAATATTAAAACTCAATCACTACAGAACATAAATGTCCTGTTATAACTTACAATGTAAAGAAAAATCACCAAAATAACTCGACTTAGGAATGGTTAATTATCTAACTGTCAAGTTTTAAACTAAAATAAGCGATGCAATTTTAAGCTTTACTACCTCAATCGATCCATTGATTTTACTAATTTGTCATCCTTTTTCACGAATCTATTTCCTAGAATTCCGAACAACAATGCCCCTATAGGCAAGTAGAGCCCTATTCCTGGGCTGACCTCAACCTCAGTTTCTAATACTGATTTTTCTAAGTACAACACCAAGAAGGCTACCGCAGGAATCAACACACTCATGGCAACGACCGCGTATCCCGTTTTCAATTGCAAGCTTCTGTTCTTAAACAAGAAGATGGCAGCCAGAGCACTGATTAAACCTAGAATTACTAGAATTAAAATGGCTATATGATCATGTACATTATACGTCTGATCGGCTAGGTATTGTGGAATAGATTCCGAGCTTGAAGCAAATGCAAACTTGAACAAGCCACCAAAAGCCAGTGCAGCTAATAAATAAAATATGGTCTGAATTCTTTGTATCATTACTGTATTGATTCTATAATGTGACTACCTGTCACTTTAAGATTAAATATTGAAGTGATTCAATGCTGAATTCTTGACAGAAGAAAACGCATCGACTATCATATTGTAACATTTTATGTATGCCATAACCATTGCCATGGACTACATAAAAGGTATATGTTGATTTCAATAAGTAGTACAGAATATGCACGCTTTACTTAAATCACTTCATCGCAAAAATAATAAAAATTGAACCTTAGTTACTGGGAAAAGACAGCAATTTCAGATCCTGATCAATCCATTATCATAGGAGCAGGTCTTGTAGGTCTATTCACTGCTATAGAATATAAAACCAATAATCCGAAAAGATCTGTCTTAATTGTAGAACGAGCACCGAGACCCTATGGAGCAAGCACCAAGAATGCTGGATTCGCTTGTTTCGGTAGTGTTTCTGAAATATTGAGTGACATCAATCACAATAATAAAAAGGAAGTAGAAGCAATAGTTTCTATGAGGTACCAGGGCTTGCAGACTATGCTGACTCACGTATCTCCAGAAGAAATAGATTACCATCATTGCGGAGGGTATGAATTATTTTTATCTGAAGACGAGGAATTGTTCCTTGCATGTAAAGATAAAATCGAATGGTGTAATGACCTCGTAGAAAGCGCATGCGGCTTACAGGATACATACTTGCTTGAGGAAAAACACACCTTACACTCAAGTCCCTTTCCACTTATAAAAAACAGACACGAAGGTGCTCTTAACCCAGTAAAACTTGTTCATGCGCTCATCGCAAAAGCGCATAAACAAGGGGTCAGATTTTTATGGGATTGTGAAGTACAATCGATCGACTATGAAACCAGAAATTTATCGACAGGCATAGGGATAGAGATTCCGTATGCTCGCATAGCTATATGCACCAATGCTTTCTCTCAATCATTACTACCAGATATCAATCTTACCCCAGGTCGCAATATTGTAGGTGTAACGAAACCTATATCAGAACTTGAGATAGAAGGTTGTTACCACTATGACAAAGGATACATCTACTTCCGAAATGTAGGAAATAGACTTTTGATAGGAGGTGGCAGAAATAGATGGCCTGAAACTGAAACCACGACTTCATTCGGAGAACCAGAGCAGATTAAAACCTTTCTTACCCAGTTCATTAAAGAAAAACTTGTTCCTACTCGGTCTATCCAGATTGAACACTGGTGGAGTGGAATTCTTGCTACTGCAGAAAAAAAAGAACCGATTATCCAGTTTGATTCCGACAAAAACAGGGTTCTCGCAGTGAGAATGGGTGGCATGGGCGTTGCCATTTCTTCTATTGTCGGCAGAAAGGCTGCAGATTTATTGAATAATTAATGCACACATATTTCTTATGTTAGGCGTTATTACTGACGATTGCCCTACATTTGCCGGAAGGAATAAAAATCATGAATTTCTCGGAAGTCATAAAGCTTACGTATCATAGAACTTATAAGGATATCAGATTGATTTCTATATGCTTAATGGCTGCTGTATGGATTTTATGTCCTCAATCATCAGATGCCCAAGTCAACCTTCCTGTTCCTACCATACAGAAAGACACAAGTACAGTAGATACCATACCCGATGGAGGCAGTCGACTTCAGATATATAATTCAGACAACCTTATCATAGAAGAAAAAGACTCTATGAGTATACAATACTTAACAGGTAATGTAAAAGCGCGTCAGGATTCTACTTATTTTTTTGCGGATAAAGCGATAAGAGATGCCATAGCCTTTCTGGCAAGTGGCAATGTCACTATCCTACAGAATGATACCATACAGATTTTCTGTGATTCGCTTCACTATACCATCGATTCCTCTCTGGCTATCTTGGTTGATAATGTAAGCTTAATTAACGGAGACCAAGAGTTGTATACAGATACGATGTTCTATAATGCAGACCTTAAGATTGCGACCTATGACGATACAGCCATTATGATCGACAAGGGAACCAAGTTTCAGAGTAAAAACGGAAGATTTGACATAGAGAATAAGGTGAGTTACTTCGATAAAGAAGTAATTCTGTCTGGTGACAAATTTATTCTCCGAACAGAATACCTCACCTATTATACAGAAGAAAAGAAAGCAGAATTCTCAGTTCCCACAAGGATAAAAACAGAAGATGGCGAGATCTATTGTGAATCAGGATACTACTTACTTAATAGCGGAGAAGGTGTATTTCGGAAAAATGCCCAATACCGCAAAGACAATGAAATTGTAACCGGAGATGTCATTACCTACCGTGAGGACGGGACTATAGAGATAGAAGGGTCTACAACATATGTCTCTGACGACGGAGAGGCAGATGCAGGGTCAATGACTTTTAATGAAGAAACAGAAGACCTCATCTTACTCGGAAAAGCTACATTCTCAGATGATTCGACCCAGATTAAAGGAGAGAGGATTATATCTAATGATAAAACTGGAGAACTTCTGATAGCAGGGGACGGCTATTATAAAAGCAATGGTAGAACACTTTCATCTTCTAACATTGAGTTCAACACGAAGACTGAAATCGGTTATGCAGAATACGATGTCGTTTATACAGATTCCACTTCAGATGTAAGCCTGCGTTCTGATTATATAGACATCGACAATGGCAACAATTACTTCCTCGCTTACAATTATTCTGGTAAACCAGAGTTAACCATGATGGGAGACTCTACCCCCTTGTTGATTATAGCTGACAGCTTGAAGTCATACCAGACTGTAGACACGCTATCTACTGATAATCCTATATCAGTCGGCGCTGACACCCTACTTGAACTAGGAGATTCTCTAGGTAAATCAGATACAATTGTTGCCATAGATTCTTTAGATGCCATAGTTGCTGTTGACACACTACTTAAAATAGAGAACCCAGATTCAATCAGTGTAGTGGATTCACTGAGTGTACAAAGTGGGTTACCGGCAACTCCGGAACCCGTCCTTAAGAAAAATGAATTCTTCGAAGCAATCGGTCACGTAAACATCTTTCGAGAGGAGATAGAAGCTGTAAGTGATCGGTGTCTATTCGATAAGCGTGATTCCGTATTCATACTAACTGGCAATCCGATTATGTGGTCAGATTCTACACAATTTACCTCAGATACAATACTGCTTTACCTGAAAGATGGAAAAATGGACAAAATGGAGCTTCTCCAAAATGCCATCATTCTCAATGAAACCGATGAAGAACTATACAATCAGATAAAGGGAAAAAAAGTTACTGCCTACTTTAAGAATGACTCTCTTAATAATTTCGTCGTAGAAGGAAATGCAGAATCCATATATTATGTTAAGGATGAAGAAGAAAAGTATATTGCAGTAAACAAAACAGAATGTAGTCTACTGAAATTCTTGTTCAGCGAAAATGAAATTTCGGATATTAAGGGCTATGTCGATGTAAAGCAGAAAATGATACCAATGAAGGACGCCAACCATGAAGCACTTAAACTAGAAGGTGTTTCGTGGAAAGGAGATTTAAAACCTAAACGGCCAGAAAAACCATTGCCCCTATGAAAAAGAGATTCTTATATACTATCGCTTTATGGATAGGAATGTTCTATTCATTAATCGGTCAATCCTCCATTTCTGATTTTCAGAAGGCCAATGGATTGTACGAAAAGAAGGAATACGCAGAAGCTGTAGAAGTATATAAAGCCATCCTCCTAAGTGGCCCTGTAAGTAAAGAGCTCTACTATAATTATGGCAATACTTTACTGGCCATGGACAGCATCGGCCTAGCTGTATTGCAATATGAAAGAGGACTCAAGTTAGATCCATCGGATGACTTCTTGCAGAATAACTTAGCCATTGCAAGAGAAAGAATCGTTGAGCCGCTGGTGGTCATCCCTGATTTTTTCTTGGTGAGATATTGGAAATCTTTTTATTCTACCTTTAGTCCTCGCACGTGGGCGTTTCTATCCATATTCATAGGGTGCATTCTGATTGGATTAGTTTATGTCTACTTATACGATAAAATTTCTATTCCTAGAAAATGGTATTTTATAGGAGTCACTCTATTATCTATCATGCTGGTCTCCATGCTCTGTGCTGGTTCAACAAGAAAAGCGCAAGCCGATGCACAAGATAAAGGGGTTATAATGTATAGAGCTTGGATGAAAAATGGACCAGATGATCGCAGTGATGATATTAAGGTAATGTATCCTGGTTACCAAGTAAGAATCCTAGATGAACTTGATGGATGGAAGAAGATCATGACTAGAGACAGAGAAATAGGCTGGATTAAACCAGAGGCGTATACCATTATCTAGTATCGAAATTCTGGGCAAAAAAAATCCCCGATAAATGTTAATCTACCGGGGTTTCAGCTTAGTATATTTTAATTATTCCTCCTCTGAAGAAGAAATATTATTTATCTGAGCTACGGTTTCAGACACAGGAGCATCTGCTGGGATAATATTGACGAATGTCCTGTTTAATCTTTTTTTCTTAAATTCTACTGTTCCATTAACGAGTGCATGAAGGGTGAAATCTCTTCCCATACCTACATGATTACCAGGATGAAACTTAGTTCCTCTCTGACGTACTAGTATGTTTCCAGCCTTGGCATACTGTCCTCCGAAAAGTTTTACTCCAAGTCTTTTACTTTTACTATCCCGTCCGTTATCCGTAGAACCTACTCCTTTCTTATGAGCCATGATACTTAATTTTTAAAGGTGATTAATGGGTTTAAAGAGAGATAGAATCTATCTTAATTTTAGTAAATGATTGTCTATGACCATTCTTTACTTGGTATCCTTTTCTTCTTTTCTTCTTGAAAACGATTACCTTATCACCTTTCTGGTGACCTAGTACAGTGGCGTTAACCGCTGCTCCAGCTAGAACCGGCGTGCCCACTTGAGTGGCGCTGTCATTCTCTACAAGTAGTACTTGATCGAAAGACATGCTATCCCCTTCGTTGGCTTCTAACTGGTGGACGAAAATCTCTTGACCTTCAGTCACTTTAAATTGCTGACCAGCTATTGTTACGATTGCAAACATGTTTAATAAATTATCTGGTTGTAAAAAGAATGCAAAGATAATCCTAAATTCCAATTAATCAACCATTTAAATGGAAATTATATATCATATTCCTTATCAAGACGCTGTCAGAACCAAGTCCAGAATTTCCACCACTTTCCATTATCAGGCTCTTCATAGCCTGGTGGGAGCAATAAATCCCTCAGTTTAAATTCATAGTTTAAATATTCTTCTCCCCTTCTTATGGTAAGCTTGGCTTTTTTTCCTGGTTTTCGCTGCAAGTATTTCGATACTTTGTGCAGGTTCCATTTTCTTGCTTTCTTACCTGAAACTTTAATAATCTCATCGCCCACAGCTAAACCGGCAAGGTCAGCTGGACTGTCAGGAACAATGCCTCTTATGAAAAATTGATTGAGATCCGGTCCGTAAGAAAATATAGTTATTCCGCTTTTATCATACTGGAAGTCCTTATTGTATTTCCGGCCCGCCTTTAAGTAAATAGCTCTATCATTATAATCAATTATAACGTGAAATCTTGACAATAAAATGTTCCCTATTAACCCGTTTCGGATATACTCATTAGCATGCAACATCGTATTGTCTAACTCCTGAAAGCTAGCAAGAACGCGGTTGAATTCGTATGGGCCTATATTAATCCTATCAAGCAATCCGACATAACCTTGTATGTCGCCACCTAAACCAGTACCTAAATTCCCAGGCAACACGAAGTCAGGAAGCGTGAGACTGGGGTGAGAATTGTTATGAAGTAAAAAACTGAGAGCTGCTCCTGTATCTACAAGTACCTTTATCTCCGCGGTATCTCCGACAGAAATAGTCTGAATATTCATGTATGGCTTGAAATTGATTATTTCCAAGTCAAATTTTTTAAATTTATTATCTCTTACTGGCTTAAAATGGTCTGGATTATGTAGATGTATTTTCCGCTTCTTATAATCTATCTCAACAATTAAGTTTCGAAAAAATTCTCCACCCATTATTCCATCAA
>CAZFJO010000111.1:4640-11259 GCA_964518915.1 uncultured Saprospiraceae bacterium | reverse complement strand
CCTTTCAGCTATGCAGCTAGATTGACAGAAACGATATTGCTAGGGGTGATTGCTGGAAGATTCCCAGGAAGAACCTTGCACTGGGATAGGGAGGAAGGACAATTTGCAGAAGCAGAAGCCAATCAATATCTCAGAGGAACCTACCGCGATTTTTAAAGGTAAAACAGTTCTTAATATGGTTGTCAATGACTCTATTGTGAGCGTAAAACTCTTCATATTTAAATCTGAAGCGTGTAAGTTTCGTTGTCCTTCTGACACTTTTCGATAAGAGTTCAGATAAATTACTATCATCTTGTAGAGATTAACTATTTTAGTTTTTTGTGTGTATGTTTAATAACCCTATTTGACGCTTTTTTCAATCCCTAATTATTAACCAATTTATATTATGCGTCTAGTTACATGTGTTTTACTTTTTTCTTGTCTAGTAATTTTAAGTTGTCATAGTGATTCTACAGTTCAGAAGGAAGTACAGGCAATATCCTACGATAGTAGTAAGGAAGAAAAAGAAAAAATTTCCAAAGAGCAACGTATCTCCGATCGATTTAAACAAGAATGGGAGATGACCCATGACCCTGCAACAGGAGAAATCCCTATGGATGCCCTGCAAGTTTCTCGAGCATATATGAATCGGAAAATGAGAGAGAAGTCGACGAGGAATCCGATAGCAAATATCAACTGGCAAGAACGTGGACCGAACAATATAGGAGGTAGGACGCGTGCAACACTGTGGGATCCAGAAGATGCAGCTAATGGGTATAAGAAAGTATATGCAGGAGGAGTCGGAGGGGGACTCTGGGTTACTGCTGACATTACTGCAACTGATATTGTCTGGAATAGGGTAGATGATTTCTGGGATAATCTAGCCATTTCATCGATTGCATACGACGAGGTAAATGAAATCTATTATGTCGGTACGGGAGAGGGTTTTGGGAACTTAGATGCCATCCGTGGAGGAGGAATATGGACTTCTTCCGATGGTGGAAATACATGGGACGTTATACCTGCTACTACTGGGATTCTTTATATTAATGAATTAAAAACCTACAATGGTATAGTTGTAGCAGCTACCAATTCGGGTGTAAGGCGATCTACAGATGGAGGAAATACATGGATTACAGAAGTTTCTGGAAATTGGGCAGATATTGAAATTGCCAGCAATGGAGATATGTATACAAGCAATTATAACGGAGATGTAAGAAAGAGCACAGATCAAGGAGATACCTGGACCGAAGTTTTAAATCTGCAGGAGAGGCGGGTAGAAATTGCTACGGCACCTAGCAACAGTAGTTACATCTATGCCTTAGTGGGGGATGGAAGAGACATCGGAGCATTTATGCGGTCTACTGATGCAGGTAATACCTGGATAGATATTGTTGTTCCAGAATATAAAGAACAGGATTGCTCGACGGATGGTCGTGATTTTACGAGAGGACAATCCTGGTATGATCTGGCTATTGCGATAGATCCGGCAGATGAAGATGTAGTTATCGTAGGAGGAGTAGACCTCCACCGTTCTCAAGATGGAGGACAGACCTGGACGGGAATAAGTTATTGGACGGGTGGTTGTGATGCATTTGTGCACGCAGATATCCATGACGTTAATCCGCGTCCAGGAAATCCTGACCAGATATTAGTAGGGTGTGACGGAGGTGTTTTTTATAGTGCGAATGCTTTTGCCGCTAATTCTAACCCCAGTTTTGCTGCTAAGAATTTAGGATATAACATAACCCAGTACTATGCAGGAGATATTCATCCGGCGGCAGGATCGCCTTATGTTATAGCAGGTGCTCAAGACAACGGTACTCAAGTATTGCAGACATCAGGGCTTACAACAGGAAGTACAGTGACAGGTGGTGATGGAGCTTTTAGTCACATAGATCAAGATGAACCGCTGATTCAACTATCAGCCTTTATTTTCAATAATGTATTTGTTACTACAACAGCATTTGGTAGTGGAGTACAGTCTTTTGAATCTAACAATGGTAGGTTTATTAATCCGTCGGATTACGATTATTTAAAGAATGTTCTTTACTCAGCATGGAATGGCAGTAATTATGGAAGGATATCTGGGATAGGAGGCAATCCTGCACAAGAGCCTGTTCCAGTCAATAATTTTCCAGGTACAGCAACTGCAGTTACCGTATCTCCTAATGTAGATGACAGGGTTTATTTCGGATTCAGTGGAAATACCATAATAAGGGTTGATAATGCAAGAAGCAATTCCCCTATAGAAACATCTTTTACGCTGCCGACTTCAGGTTATATGTCTTGCATCGAAGTGGAGCCAGGGAATGAAGATCATATTCTCGTTTCACTTAGTAACTATGGAGTTAATAGCATCTATGAATCTACAGATGGTGGAAGTTCATTTTCCAGCATAGAAGGAAACTTGCCTAATATGCCCGTAAGGTGGATTCTCCTAGACCCTAGAAATAATGACCGCGCCTTGATTGCCACTGAACTCGGAGTGTGGTCTACAGATAATATCAATGGAGGAAGTACATACTGGGATCCGACGAATGCTGGACTTGCCAATACCCGTGTAGATATGATCCAATACCGTCGATCGGATTTCAGTATGGCAGCATTTACACATGGAAGAGGAATTTTTGCAACGGATGACTTTGCTTGTAACAATCCAGGAAACTGTTATGGCAATGATCTCTGTAGAATAGAGAACATAGCTATGGGTCAACAAGTATGCAATGAGGCTACAGGGACTTATAGTCAAGATGTTTTCTTTGTATTATATAACACACCTTCTTCTGGAACTCTAACGGTCAATGGACAGAATTTTGCCTTTCCGTTTTCAGCTTCGGGGGCAGACTTGTCTGTTACATTAACTGGTTTAGTCGCGGATGGTAATCCAGTGGATTTGGAGATTTCTTTTTCTGACGCTGGATGCGGAATTGTAAGAGCTGGGGCATTCACTGCACCTGCTGATGGATGCTTGCAACCCAATGATTTATGTATAGATGCATTTGAAATAACAGGAACAGCAACCTATGAAACGAATGGACCTTCTTCTGGGGGTGGCTGTGAATTTTGTGAAAATTCCAGTCATGCTGACTGGTGGAAATTTACAGCACCTTGCAATGGTTCTATGAGTATTGAAAGTTGCTTGCAAGGAGTTGATACAAGAGTAATCATTCATACTGGTAATTGTGAAGACCTGACTTTCCTTACAGGTAATGATGATTTATGTGAACTGACACCTGGAGGAAATGCGTGGGCGTCACAGTTAACCGGTATACCCGTAACTGAAGGAACAACTTATTTTATCGAGTGGGACAACCGATGGTCTAGTGATGGGTTTTCATTTAACTTTATATTTACTCCTACAGGAGCATGCGGTGACCCCTCAGGTTGTGAAGGGCAGAATTATATAGTAGTAGAACCTTCTGCTTCGGGTGATGGATCAGGATGTGACTGGGACAATGCGGTCACTGATCTCAATATAGCTATCGGTATGGCAGGAGAGCAACAGAACATTGCAGAAATCTGGATTAAAGAAGGTATATATAGACCAGAAGGTTCTGGAAGGAATTCCTCTTTCGAAGTTGATGTGTCGGTAGAATTGATAGGAGGGTTCGTAGGGACAGAAACCAATAAGTCCCAGAGAGATCCTGCTAATCATGTAACCTACTTAAATGGCAATATAGGTTCGCCTCAATCTGAGACGGATAATGTATACCATGTTGTAGAAGTATCTGGAGACATAGATGCTGTAATTACGGATATTGTGATCGAAGATGGCTATGCGGATGGGATAGGTGATTTAGCGCATGGTGGAGGCATTTTTATAGGGAGTAATATAACAATGACAGATGTTCAGATTAGAAATTGTTATGCAAGTGGCAGTGGATCTGCTATATTTATAGCACCTGGCAACGCCACAATTATACTAGAAGACGTAGACTGCATAGAAGGTAATACTGGACCTACATGTGCGCAATTCGAGATGAACGGAAACATTACCATTAAAGGTCAGGTTGATATCGATTAATGTTTAATCGACCTAAACGAGCGTTCTTAAATCTGTACCTCTGAGGTGGCTGATATGATTAAAAACACTAACTGTTTTTCTTTCTGGAGTAATTAAGATTTCTGAGATAGAACTGTTGTATACAATCCAGCTCTGCTCTAGAATTTTAGACGGGGTTAATCCTAGAACGCTTCCCGTCATAGCAGCTACAGGTCCAGCAGATGTAACTGCAAGTACTTTTTCTCCCTTAGAAATAGAACTAGAAATTTTATCTAAGGCGACCGAGCACGCTTCTAGAAACGAAGACCATGACTGAAGATCATCAGGGGTGTTGTCTGCATATTTTCCCTTAATCCAATTGTGCGAAAAATATTCATAGACACGCATATGATGTCTCACTTGATCTATCGTATTATCCCAGGGTCTATTCATTAAATCTCTCAATCCTGCATCTTGATCTATGATGTCTGGCAAGATTCTTTTCATGGTAGTATAGCCCTCATGTTCATGCAATTCTGGCATTTCAATTACTTGAGTAGAATCATGTATTGCATGCTGTAGGATCAGATCTTTGGTATGTCGCTGACGCTGTAATGGACCATAAAAAACCTTATCGAAGCGGATATCGTTTTCCTTAAAGAACACGCCTAGTTTTTCTGCTTGCAACTGACCTTTCTCCGAAAGTTGATCGTAATTGTCAGAAAAGATCGATGCTTGTCCGTGTCTTACACAGAATAGTACAGCCATGGTTATAGGTTAGATATTTTCTGTGTCGGTGTTAACAATAAGAACTATAAATTCTGCCGTACATCCAGGCTTGTCATTGCCCTTGATTTCAATCTTTACTTGCAGCGTCAATTTAGCACCTTCTTCCAGACCTTCATATGCTAATAAATTAATCCTACTTCTTATCTCACTGTCTACGGCAACTGGATGTGGAAATCTTACTTTATCTAAGCCATAATTGACAGCCATAACAGCGTCTTCTATATGCAGACACTCGTATAAGAGTTTAGGGGCCAGTGATAATACAAGAAATCCATGCGCTATGGTTGATCCATAGAGGCTGTGTTCTGCGGATAATACAGGATCGGTATGTATCCACTGAAAGTCTTCTGTCGCTTTCGCAAATGTGTCAATCCGTTCTTGATTGATGACCATATATGGAGACAGTCCTACTTCTTTTCCAATCCAATTTTCAAGTTCCGATAATTGATAAACTCTAGGCGAATCTGTAGACATTATTTATTGTTGTTTACTAGCTGTAAAAGCACCCAATATAAGCGATAAATAATGAAGGGGTCTAAAATCATATTATTAATTCTTATGCTATCGACTTAAAAGCTCAATTATGATTATTACACACTCCTAATTATTGAAACAGATTTAATTAATACATCTGATTGCTTGATGTCTAAATCATTTTAAAGCTGCTGTAGAGGGAATGATTAAGTAAGTATATAAGAATTACAATTCAATCATCCGAGCACAGTCTGTAATATATGTGCTGGCATTTTCTATGGCGTCAGCAAGATCCATTGCATGGTCCATAAGACTGTGTACTTCAACAATGTTGGCACTTGCTATTTCTGATTCATCAAGCGTGTTGTTTCCGACTATGCAGAATAGATGCTTCTGATGCTGGGTTGTAAGTGCTGCGAGCTGGCCGACAACTTTTCCCTGAAGAGATTGGACATCAAGCTGGCCTTCACCTGTGATAACTACATCGGATTCTTTTATCTTTTCTTCTAAGTTAGACACCTTCTTTATATAATCGAATCCATTATGAATTTCTGCTTCTAGTATTCCTGATAAGCCGCCTCCAGCGCCCCCAGCTGCACCTGCCCCGCGCAAGGAAGAAACATCTACTCCTGTCTTATCTAGGATTACTTTGCTTATGTGTCGGAGCCCGTTATCAAGTTTCTCTACCTGTTCCAGAGATGCACCTTTCTGGGGTCCATAGATGTATGCTGCACCTTGTGGCCCATACATGGTGTTGTTCACATCTGTCAGCAGTGTGAAATTGGTTTTCAAGTTAAACTTGGGAGCTATGAAATCATGAACATGAATCATGTGCTCACCATTCATTTTAAGCCGATTCTTCTTTTTATCATAGAACTTATATCCCATTCCTTCTAGGATACTTGTTCCTCCTTCAGTACTACAGCTACCTCCTAGACCTATGATGATTTCAGAAGCTCCATTTTCTATGGCATGTTTTACAAGAAGGCCTGTTCCATAGGCATCGCTTAACATGGGAGACAATTGATTGTTAAGCAATGCAATGCCTGAGGAGACCGCCATTTCGATGATTGCAGTCTCGTCTAGTCTGAGATAGTTAGCTGTGATCGGGACGCGCCTAGGATTTAAACTTGGGACTGAGACAGCATGGTAAGGGAGGAGAGAACGGAATACCTCGAGGGTGCCATCTCCGCCATCTGCTATCGGGTTAATTTCTATAAGACAATCATTTTTAAGCTTCAGCCCTGCCGCTATAGCCTGTCCCACTTCTATACTCGATAGGGAACCCTTGAACTTATCTGGTACGATTAGAATTTTTTTCTGCATCTATGAGTACGCTTCTTAATGGCTTAAACAATGAATCTACGGATTTTAGTGTAAGCCATAAAATAT
>CAZFJO010000111.1:0-4540 GCA_964518915.1 uncultured Saprospiraceae bacterium | reverse complement strand
TACATGGACGAGACCTATGCCATCATGAAACCTCCATCGACTACGAAGTTACTTCCAGTTGTATAGCTTCCAGATGCAGAAGCTAGAAAAAGTGCGATGCCACTCAATTCTTCAGTTGTTCCGATCCTACTTAAGGGAAGTTGTTTTTCTATAAAACCCATAAGTTTAGGGTTTTCCCATAGCGCCTTACTGAACTTCGTTTTAATTAATCCTGGGCTTATGGTATTAGATCGAATTCCATCTTTACCCCATTCTTTGGCTTGGTTCTGAGTCAACATGATGACGGCCGCTTTCGTGGTGGAATAGACACCTAGCCCTAGCCCTGGCTTCAAGCCTTCTACTGAAGCAATATTGATGATTGATCCTCCACCGTTTTTCTTCATTATGGGATGGCATAGGTTAGATAGGATCATAGGAGCCTTGACGTTGATATTCATTATTTTATCGAATACTTCTCCGGATGTTTCCTCTAGTGGGCCGAATACTGGATTAGTGGCAGCATTATTCACTAAGATATCGATGCGACCATATGTATCCATCGTTTTCTCTACAAGTGCATTGAGTTGTTCTTCTCTTCCCACATGACACGCAATAGCTGTGGCTTGGTGTCCTTGATCTACAATGCCCTTGACAACCTCATCTATGGATGCCTGAGTTCGACTGCAGACAATTACTTGCGCACCAGCCTGAGCATAAGTCTGAGCAATGGCGGCACCGATGCCTCTACTTGCCCCTGTTACGATGGCTACTTTTCCACTAAGATCGAATGAAGACATAAAGTTTGGTTTTTTTATTGTGTTTTTAAATCCCTTCAAAATAAGAAAACCATCTGAGAATGAACCCAGATGGCTTATATAGATAGTTTAATACGAGTGTCAATTTAATCTTTCGAAAATTCCAGCAATTCCTTGACCACCACCTACACAGGCAGTAACCATACCGTATCTCTGTTCTCTTTTCTTCATTTCACTGAGTAGTTGTATGGAAAGTTTAGCTCCGGTACATCCTAAAGGGTGGCCTAAGGCAATGGCACCTCCATTAACATTCACTATATCAGGATCAAGACCTGCTGTTTTTATAACGGCAAGTGCTTGTGTAGCAAATGCTTCATTCAATTCTATCTGATCTATATCATTAAGAGACAATCCTGCTCTCTGTATGGCTTTAGGAATGGCGACACATGGACCGATGCCCATATAAAGTGGATCTACACCACCTACACTACATGAAACAAGCCTTGCAATCGGAGTAAGGTTAAACTGCTTTACAAGTTCCTCACTTACTACCAAGACGAATGCTGCACCGTCTGAAGTCTGAGATGAATTTCCAGCTGTTACGACTCCGCCGTTTTTGAATACAGCCCTCAACCTTGCTAAGCCTTCTAGGGATGTACTTCTTCTTACGCCTTCATCCATAGCAACAGTATGAGTACTTTCTTGTCTCTTGCCATCTTTCACATATACTTCCGTTACATCGATAGGTACAATCTGATCGGTAAATCTTCCTCCATCGATAGCTGCTGCCGCTAGTGTGTGTGACCTTAAGGCAAATTGATCTGCTTGTTCTCTAGTGATTTCATATTTGGCTGCGACCGCTTCTGCTGTTGCACCCATAGATACATGGTAGTTTAAATTCTCCATGGCCGCTTGATAAGAAGGGGCCATTTTATATCCAGTCATAGGAATTAGACTCATGGTCTCTGCGCCACCTGCTATATAAGCAGATCCTAGTCCTGCTTTAATTTTAGCGGTTGCGATGGAAATGGTTTCTAGACCAGATGCACAGTATCTATTAACAGTCATACCCGCTACCGTCTTACCTAGCGCACGGGCTGCAATGTTGCGACCTATCTGTAATCCTTGCTCTCCTTCCGGGTTAGCACAACCCACGATAAGATCGTCAACCAGCATAGGGTCGAAATCCGGAACGGAGGTCATTAAATGCTTTATAACTTCTACAGCTATATCATCAGACCTCATATTTTTGAAGCCACCTTTCTTGGCTTTTCCTACTGCTGATCTAAAACCAGCTACTATATATGCTTCCATGTGTTTATATTTTTATGATCCTTTAGGACCTGATCTTTCAATTTATTAATTTCTTAATGGCTTATTATTCATAAGCATGTACTGGATTCTGTCTAGGGTCTTCTGGTTCCCTAATAGCTGTAAGAAACCTTCTCTTTCTATATCGAGTAGGTACTGTTCTGATACTTTCTGTTCCGATGTAAGATCTCCACCGCACAATACATAAGCCACTTTTCTAGAAATCTCAACGTCGTAATCTGACATATACTTACCTAGGAAAAATTCATTTATAGCGGTGTATAAGGTTGCTAAACCATTTCTTCCGAGAACGTGTACATCTTCTGCAATGGGTGCTGTATATCCTTCTGCAAGCGCAATGACTTTCTTCTTAGCTTCTGACAATACATTCTGCGTATTGACAACTACAACGTCTCTTCCATGAATCATAGATCCATAATTGTACGCTTCATAAGCAGAAGTAGAAACCGAGGCTGTCGCAATGCCTTTTAATTTTTCTATGAGGGTAGGAATTTTCACATCTCCCTCGAAGTACGAATCAGATGCACGCTTAGCGTACTCCTTCGTTCCACCACCACCTGGCAAGAGACCGACTCCTACTTCTACAAGACCTATGTATGATTCTGCTGCACATACAGCAGCGTCACAATGCATGAGAATTTCACATCCACCGCCGAATACATATCCTTGTGTAGCCGCAACTACAGGAACCTTGCTATACCTTAAAGTCATATTGACTTGCTGAAAGCCATCGACCAGTTTTTCAAGTGTATCGAAATCTTTCTGCATGGCATGCATGCCTACAGCCATCAAGTTAGCTCCTACTGAAAAATTCTTGTCGTTGTTACCTATAACGATCCCTTTCCATCCATCTTCTTCTGCTATTCTTACGGCTTCTACGAGTGCTTCTCCGACACCATTTCCGATGGTGTTAGATTTAGTATTGAATTCTACGCACATTACGCCATCTCCGAGGTCGTGAATGGTAGCTTCATTGTTCTTGTAGACAGGGGCTTTCTCTCTTAAGTGATCAAGGACGATAGCATTATCCGTGCCGGGTACCGTCTTGTATTGCTGTGTAGAAATGTCAAAATATTTTTTCGTGCCGTTTTCAACGGTATAGAATTTTTCGACTCCAGCATCTGCCATATCTTTAACCCACTGAGCTATAGGCTCTCCAGCAGCTTCAGCCATTTCTATGCCTTTCTTAAGACCGACCATATCCCAATATTCAAATGGTCCATATTCCCATGCATATCCTGCTTTCATGGCATCATCTACAGAATAAAGGTGGTCGGAGAATTCTGGTATTCTCTGAGAGCAATAGGAAAATAATCCTAAGAAAAATTCTTTCAAGAATTGTCCTCCCTTATCTTCTGATTCAATCATGGCGTTGATACGCTTATCCATGATTTCGATTTTCTTCGCAATTCCTAGAACATCCATTCTAGGTTTCTGAGAAGGGGCGTACTCATTGGTCTTTAGATCTAGAGCAAGGATGATTCTTTTTCCATTTTCATCTCTATCCTTCGTCTTCTTGTAATATCCTTGTCCGGATTTATCCCCGAGGAATTTATTGTCAAGTAAGAATTGTAGAAACCCAGGAGTTCCTCTTTCTTTTACTGCTTGCGCATAGGTGTCTTCTGGACAGTTGTCTATTACACCATTGGTTACCTTTACAGAAGTATCTAACCCTACTAGATCTTGTAATCTAAATGATCCAGTCCTAGGCCAGCCGATGGCTGATCCTGTTAATTTATCTACTTCTTCGATTCTTAATCCGTGTTTTATGGTTAAGTCTAGAACTTTATTCCCAGAAAAGAATCCTACACGATTCGCTATGAATGCTGGAGTGTCCTTGCATAGAACGGTTTTCTTTCCTAAGTACTGATCTCCATAATCCATAAAGAAATCTACAACTTCTTGATCTGTTCCTTGATGAGGAATGATTTCAAGGAGAGCCATATATCTGGCAGGATTAAAAAAGTGTGTCCCACAGAAGTTTTTTCTGAAATCTTCAGACCTTCCTTCTGCCAGCATATGAATCGGAATACCGGAAGTATTAGAGGTAATCAGAGATCCAGTTCTGCGTATTTCATCAACTTGACTGAAGATTTGTTGCTTGATATCCAGTCTCTCGATAACTACTTCTATGATCCAGTCACAGTCTGAAATCTTATTGATGTCGTCTGTGAAGTTACCTGTCTTAATCCTGGATACGAATTTTTTATCGTAGAGAGGAGCTGGTTTAGATTTAAGGGCAGCTTTTAAAGCGCCGTTGACTATACGATTTCTCTGAACAGGGTTGTTCTTATTTTCCTCCTCTAGATCGAAGGGTACAATATCTAACATGAGGACTTCAAGTCCTGCATTGGCAAGATGACAGGCAATGCCCGAACCCATAACTCCCGATCCGAGAACAGCTACTTTACTTATTCTTCTAGTCATAATTTATCTATATAATACTTTTAATGGTACAATGATTAGGTTGAAGG
>CAZFJO010000110.1:2246-11351 GCA_964518915.1 uncultured Saprospiraceae bacterium | reverse complement strand
ATCTTTCTAATTTATCTTAACTCCTTGAATCAATATTGACGATTTAATTGAGTCTTCTTTTAAGTGTAGAATTTTCTTTCTGCCTTCATCATTTTTGAAATTATCAAAATCTTCTTGCGTATCGAATTCTACCATATGAATTTCATAAGGCACTTCGATGTTGCTTTCAATGATGGAATCTTCATTTGGTCTGATTCGTAAAGTAAGTCTGCCATTGTATTTAAGAATTACAGGAATCGCTACTTCTTCAAATTCTTGAAATACTTTTTCCTTGCCCTCTTTTATATATATTAATTGTGTTAGTTGTACCACGATCTTTTCTGTTTTCGTTTTCAGTTTTGATAAATCTTTAAACTCCTTGAAAAATGACAAGGTTAGAAATAGCGGCTTTATCTTTTAGTTCCTTTGCCGCTCTATATTCTGGGGAATGCCACCATTCTTGAGCTTTTTCATAAGTTGGGAATTCAATCATTACAATTCTTTTCGGATTTATTCTGCTACTTAACTGCCGCCTTAAATTTTCAAGGTTCATAATTTACAAGACAATATAAATCTCTGCTAATTTTTCGTTTCCCTAAAACTAGAGCCTCACTTCATTCACTTTTTCCTCATCAACGCAATCGCTTCTTCCGCAAGCGGAGCCATTACCTCATAACCCTCAACCGTAGGATGTACTTCATCTGAGGCCAATCCCTTCTTCATACCATTTCGGTGATCTGCCATGTGACTGAAGTAATCTAGGTATCCATGATTCTTCTCTATAGCATATGCCTTTATCATTTTATTTAGTTCAACAACCTTCTCTGCTGGATTCAATCCAGGACGCCAGGGAAAATCATACGCAGGAAGGACAGAGGAAAGAATAACGCTTATACCATTTGCGGAAGCGATCTCACACATGGTTTTAATGTTATCCATAATCTGAGGCAATGTCGTTTCTCCCGTATTGCCAGCAATGTCATTTATACCTGCAAGGATGACAACAATTTGAGGGCTTAGTTGCACCACATCTTGACGGAACCTGAGGACCATCTGTGATGTTGTCTGACCACCGATACCGCGATTGATATATGATGGGTTGTCGAAAAAATTCAACCCTTTTCCACTCCATCCTTCTGTAATGGAATTGCCCATAAATACTACGCGATGTGGATCGCGATCTTGCGACAACAACGCTACATTATCGTTGTGATACCTCTGAAGATTAGGCCAATCTTGACCGTATGCCAATTGACTAAAAAGACCCACCATACATATAGCTGTTATTCTACTCCACATAGAAGCAATTGTAATTATAGAAGCGACTAATATCGTTCTCTAAATATGCCTAATTTTTATGGAAGTTACTATGTATAGAATTACTTATTCTTCATCTCTACGATGAGCTGTGCTACTGCGCCTGTCCATCCGGTCTGGTGAGAAGCCCCTACTCCCCTACCATTGTCTCCATGGAAATACTCGAAAAACAAGACTAGGTCCTTGAAGTGAGGATCTTGGTAATACTTGTGATAAGGTTTATTAACTGCGCGATTCCCCTTATCGTCCAAGGCAAATAATTTAATCAAGCGGCGAGACAATTCATCGCTTATCTCTTCCATGGTCAAGTAATTTCCTGAACCAGTAGGACACTCGTACTTCTGATCTTCACCATAAAACTTATGGTATTCTTTCAATGAATTAATCATCAGAAAATTCATCGGAATCCAGACAGGACCTCTCCAGTTAGAATTTCCTCCGAATAGAAATGAAGTAGATTCTGCCGGATCATATGCTACACTGAAGACTTCTCCATCTATGGAAATAACGTAGGGTTGGGTATACAATTTAGACAAGGACCGCATGCCATATGGGCTGAGAAATTCATCTTCATCTAAGAGGGCAGACATCAAGGAATTCAAGCGATTCTTAGGTACCAGAGAAAGCAGAAATGATTCATTCTCTTTATAGTCTTCTATAACAAGGTACTTGTTTTTATCTTGACGGTAATTCCTAAACCACTTCAATCGATCTGCAAACCCTGGCAACTTATCCATCGTTTCTTTTTCGATAACCATGGCAGGGAATATCGTTATCAGTCCGACCAGTGATCGGGTCTTAAGCGGGATCCTTCTTCCGTCTGGCATATTGAGTATATCGTAAAAGAAACCATCGTTCTCATCCCAGCTTCCTGTACCACCAGCACTTAAAGTATTGAGGGCAGAAGCAATAAGCACGAAGTGCTCAAAAAACTTGGTCGCCATATCTTCATAGGAGTTGTCCTCCTTGGCAATTTCTAGAGAAATCTGCAACATATTAAGACAGTACATCGCCATCCAGGCAGTGCCATCTGCCTGCTCTAAGTAACCTCCACCTGGAAGGTCTGCACTTCTGTCAAATACACCAATGTTGTCCAGACCTAAAAAGCCGCCCTCGAACACATTGTTTTCACTCCTATCCTTCCTGTTAACCCACCAAGTAAAATTGATGATCAACTTATTAAATACACGCTTCAGAAAATTTACATCTCCCTTACCTGTCAGTTTCTTCTCCATTTCATATACATGAAGAGCCGCCCAGGCATGGACCGGTGGATTCACATCGCTGAAAGACCACTCGTAAGCAGGAATCTGACCTTTATCAGACATATACCATTCTCTGAGCAAGAGCACAAGCTGATGCTTAGCGAATTCCATATCCAGCATGGATAAAGTAATGCAGTGGAAGGCTAGATCCCATGCCGCATACCATGGGTACTCCCACTTATCTGGCATACTTATGATATCCTCATTATTAAGAGATTTCCAAGTATGGTTTCTCCCATACTTTCTGGAAGTCGCAGGTACAGGCTGTCGAGGGTCACCATTAAGCCAGGCATCTACTTCATAATTGTAGTACTGCTTCGTCCACAACATGCCAGCGAATGCCTGACGTTGAATATTCATTTCATCGTCTCCTAATCCCTGCGCATAATCGTCGTAAAACGCATCCGCTTCTGAAATTCTATCGCTATATATTTTATTGAAAGCCTGGGTCTCAAGTGCTTTCTCTCCATGATTAGCAGTTGACAACCTCAACCTGATTTCTGTACTTCCACCAGCAGGAATATCCCGCTTATACATGGGTGAGAATTTAGTCCCACTCGATTTTTTGTCTGTCAGTTTATAATTATCCTCGGTAACTACTTTATGGAATAAGTCTTTTACATAAGGAGACTTATTAGATACATTGTATAGGTGCTTGAAATTCGTTTCGTTTTCCGTAAACAACCACTTATCTGGTTCATCGAAATAAAGATGATAATCATCCATAGTCGGATGGACAGCACGTACCCCACACATTTTCTGACTGCGCACTTTTTTAATGATCGGCTTAGCTACCTTCTTAAAGGACCACTCATTCCTAAACCACAATGTAGGAAGCAGATATAGTTCTGCAGACTCATTGCCTCGGTTATGTGCCGTTATCTTAATCTGGATATCAAATTCGTCAACCTTAGCATACTCTATATATATATCGAAGTAGGCATTGTCATCAAGGATGCCTGTATCTAGCAATTCGAACTCAGCATCTCGCTTGCCCAGTTCTCTATTTTTTCTGCGCAATTCTTCATAAGGAAAAGCTTTATGAGGATACTTGTACAAGTATTTCATATAAGAATGCGTAGGCGTATTGTCTAAGTAGTAATACAATTCCTTGACATCCTCTCCGTGATTTCCTTCCGGTCCCGATAGACCGAACAAGCGTTCCTTGAGGTGGTCATCGTTGCCATTCCAGAAGGCCATAGAAAAACACAGCTTGCAGTATATATCTGAAATCCCTCCGATTCCATCCTCGCCCCATCTATATACCTTGGACCGTGATTGGTCATAAGAGAGATAATTCCAAGCGTCCCCATTGGCGCTATAATCTTCTCGTACCGTACCCCACTGACGCTCACTCAAGTAAGGTCCCCACTTGTGCCACTTTCTGCCTTCAGCATAATTCTGATTCAGCCGATTACCTTCTGTCGTTTCCGACTTATATCCTACTCTACTATGTACCATTCTTTTTCTTGATTCTACCTAATTGCTTATTCGCATTAAGATAAGAACGCAAAGAAAAGAATTATTCTCCAGTTTACATCCATGTACCCCGCTCTTGCTGTCAATCTCGAACTTCTCATACACGTATTAACAGCTGTTTTTTTCTTAAAACAGCCATCGTCTTCCCGTCTTAGGAGTTGAATTATCCCTTTATAACCCCCTTTTTCTATTCCGCTTACGCAAATGTGCAGCACCCGTCAGATTGAATTCCTTGTTTTCAATCTACACATAATTTTAGAGGTCAGCCTACCGATACACGTATGATCTATGAATACTCATGGAATACATCTTTTCGAAACGGACCTTACTTTTCCGCTGCGTGCTTGAGTAATGCACCTCGGATATTTCTCATCAATTCTTTTTCATTGAAGGGCTTATCTATATATCCATAGGGACTTGTCTTGTATGCCTTTTCTAAGGTTACAGCGTCAGAATGCGATGTCAGAAATACGAAGGGGATATCGTGGTTAGCTCTTATGTATTGTGCGACTTCAATACCGTCTACGTTGTCCTTTAAAGCGATATCGAGAAGAACGATATCGGGCTTTAGGTCAGCTATAAGTTCTATAGCGTGTTTTCCTCTTATACAATGTCCTACTACTTGAAACCCTTGTTCTTCAAGGTACATTTCTATTTCTGCAGCAATGAGCACCTCATCCTCGACAATAAGAACCCTTTTCATCTTATTAACTCCTTGTTTCATGGATAAGTGTTATAACCGTATGAGCATAAGAATTACCACCATGCGTGATCACATAAAAGCTTACACGTCTTAAGTTACAGGATTAAAGCAATCTTTCCTAAGGAGAAGCTTATTAAGTCTCCTCATTATAGAAAATTTTATAAAACTTCCGTCCTTCTTCATCCGTTCCTTTCTCTATCATACTGCGGTTTCCATGGACATAAATATGGAAGTTCTTATCCAACTTGATTACAGATTTAAACACCTTCTGATACCGCTTGACCGCCTGTTGCTTCACTTCGAATTTATCCGCGAATACGGTCTTTTTTTCTTCCATCAAGTCTTCCTGAAATTGGCGAAAATCTTCAATCACTTTTTCATCATAGAATACTTCTTGCTCATATTCTCCTTTATCGAAAGTTTCCGCGCTTTTCATATACGACTTACAACGATTCATAATCTCCGCTTCCTCTGTACGCTCGATATCGTACAGCGGCTTCAGCCGCTCCTTGACGAATTGCTTAGTCGTAAGTATATAATTCTTAGTATGGTAATAGTCATCCGCACGCTGCTTTACATTAAGAAAAGCCTCTTTCCAGAACTGAGCATCCGATTGCGCACTGGTGCGATCTGCAACACACAGTCTATACCCATCGTCTCCATCCATATTAAAGACAATACAAGCTTTATCGACCTTCCCTGGAAGCATGCCTTCTTCAACTAAGATGTTATCGGATTGCAATTTCAAGAAGGCATCTTTCTCCTCTACCTTAAAGATACAGTAGGCGTCCACCATCTGATCGTCTATAAGTACATCAGATACATATACTTGTAGCAATTCTCCAGGTTTTATCTGAGGATGGCGCGAGTTGTTATAAAGATACTTAGAGATTGATCCATGCAACTCATTCATTTCAGAACGATCCTGGAATATTTTTTCAGCATACTGATACAGTGGATTCATCTGAAAATTTCCGTCAGAAAAATCAAATGAATAGTACTCAACCTCTTCAAATGATTTAAAAAGAAAATCCTTCAGTACGTTTTCAGTACGCTCATGGAAGGCCATTATGCCATTTGCCGAAAGGCGAACATCCTCATTATCCACGTAAGAACCTATGTAATCGATGAAACATCCTTCCACCCTTGCTTCACTATATCGCAGCATATGCTTAGTTTTAGTCACAATTATAAAACATTATAACATGAGATCAGGGACTCGCTTATTATTATTGTGCATGATCATGTATCTATCCACTGGCTGCAACCGGAATGTAACGGACAAGAAAGAAGTCTGTTACAGTTTCGACATCCGACAATGTCAGACAGATTTATTCGCTTCAGCAGTAGATGTAAAAGCTGATATATCAACCAGAGAGGCAGAAATGAAAAAATGGTTAGAAGAAAAAAACATATCCATAAGCAGTATAAATTTGAAAACCAACTTCCACGGAATGGTATGTGCAGCGTGTGACACTTGCCCTACCCAGGACCGATATTTTATTACTACATCCACAACCCTTTCAGATACCATATCGACAACGTTGAGGCTGCTGAACCTAGAACGCATATCTTGCGATTGAACGAAATAGTGAAAAGAGAAAAATTATGCTGCGAAGAAAATTTATAAAATATACAGGATGGTTATCTGTGATAGGATCTACCATCAGCAATACAGAAAATAGAGCCATGGTTAAGGATATGAAAAAAATCAAGCGCGGTGATAAAATCGGATTAATAACGCCGGCAAGTAACATAGAAGAAGATAGGATACAAGTCGCTATAGCACAAGTCAAGTCGCTGGGATTTATTCCTGTAGAAGGAAATCACATCCGAGAGAAGTATGGCTATCTGGCCGGAACAGATCACCAGCGCTTGCAAGATTTACATAAGATGTATGCTGATCCAGAAATAAAAGCCATATGGTGTATCCGCGGCGGCTATGGTTGCACTCGATTGCTTCCATACATTGATTTCGATCTCATAAAGAAAAATCCCAAGCCACTTATCGGCTACAGTGACATTACTGCTCTACACATATCGATCTTACAAGAATGCAATCAAGTAAGTTTCCATGGGCCGAATGCGGGCCCCGAGATGAACGCTTATTCCCTAGATTATTTCAATAAAGTGTTTTTCGAGAGCAACCGATCATTGTCTGTATCCAATGTAGAAGACTCCAGTGACTACGACGAAGTTGTAACCATCAACCCTGGGAAAGCTAAAGGAAAACTCACAGGAGGAAACCTATCTCTGATCGCAGCCATGACCGGCACACGCTGGCAGATGAAAGGCAAGAAAAAAATTGTCTGCCTAGAAGACATCGGAGAAGATACCTACCGCATAGATCGCATGCTCACACAAGTGATCCAGTCTGGAGCGCTTGACAGCGCTCGCGGACTTATGCTGGGTCAGTTTAAAAATTGCCACCCTAAAAATCCCAGTCGATCTTTATCGCTGGTGGAGTGTCTCAAGGATCGATTGGTCCCTCTCGGGATTCCAGCCGTCTATGGAATGTCTTATGGACACATCAAGCACAACTTTACCTTACCGATCGGAGCAGAAGCGAGAATCGATACGGCACAAGCACAATTAGAGATAGATTTATCTTTCTGGGATTGATTAAAAACTCAACATGTCCCGTAGTGCCAGTTGTGTAAATCACCCGCCACTTCATCTAGATACGCGTTGACTTGTTCCTTACCTAGGTAAGATTTTTCTCCGTCAATTAAGACAAGTTCGTTTTTTCCGTTCCTTATTTCTTTTTCGAATGCAAGCACCATCTGAGTCATACGGTTGTAGATGGATAGATGGTCTTCATTCTTATCGTCGTAAATTAATTTCATAATAGGACTTATAGTCTACTTCTAAGGTAAACAAAGAATCTCTAATTATACTAAACCCCTTTTGATTCTGAGAATTGCTCATCTGAACGCTCCTATAATTTCTCTTCTTTTATGGTGTAGATGAATACAAGTTTGTTACCTATATTAAGCCATGACAAATCGTAATATGACTCACTGACGGTAAAATACTTGCCCAAGTTAATTAAATAGCAAAGTGTTATACAAGCGATCTGATCATATCCATGAAACGCTGATTTTAATCAAAAAGAGAATTTAGTCTTACGGCTTATTTTTTTCTGTAAACTTCAATGATATAAAAGTATCCTCACCGTACCTAGAAACAGTAACATTAACTTCTATTTTATCATTAGGGCTGTAATAGTACCGCTTCCTTTTAAAATTTATACTTTTAGAATATTCATTGTATTCAGTCCACGGACCTACATTTTCTTTAAAGTACTCCTCTGATCTTTCAAAATAATCGTGCCCATCCATTTTAAAAGACAATATCGCCTTATCATCTAATTGGACAATAGAAAAACCTTTCATTGTAATGTTCTCTAAAACCAGCTCTGGTAGGGTATATCCTCTAGAAGTATGCATTATCAATTCCGGAAATATTTCCTTACTGTCAGCAGGTATCAATCCATGTATGAATATCAACGAAAAGTAAAAATGTTTCCTAAGTGCTTTAATCAATTCCATATTAACAACCTAAACGAAATAAGCTATGCTATTCCATCTAGGCAAAGAAAATGATTTCAATCATAAAATCAAGAAAACAGGATGACCTTTTCAATACGCTATCGATAGATTGTAAAAGAACATTATGAAAACTAGAATCATATTTTTACTATTCCTACTTCCGAGTATCGGATTTTCTCAGAACGGATTGACAGCCTTCATGGATGGCTATGGTAAAGCCATGCAAGAACACAATTACGAAAAACTCGTAAGATCGATATACGGCAATGGCGGTATAGGAGGCATAGGCATGGATCGTGCAATAGACAACTTACGTGCAGCCTTTCAGGGAACTTCTATTTCATCATACAATTATGAAGTCCTCTCTACAGTCAAGATGGGAAATCGGATATTTACAGCCATGCGTATACAGTTCCATGTATCAAGTCCTTATGGAAGTCAATTAATGATGATGAAGCTCGCAGGTATAAAAGAGAATGGAAAATGGTACGTCGCAGATGCAGAGCAATGCATATTTACCAGTCTCAACAGTATTATGCCGGCAAGTATCAGTAATATCATGGCGATGTCTACCTACTAAAAAGAATTTTCCTAAATCCTAGCGCTATACACACCCTAGT
Organism: uncultured Saprospiraceae bacterium; assembly: GCA_964518915.1. GTDB lineage: Bacteria > Bacteroidota > Bacteroidia > Chitinophagales > Saprospiraceae > JABDLO01. Next base: position 2,437 of record CAZFJO010000110.1, on the reverse strand, counting down.
TGTGGTGGATCATTCTACCTTTGTAGGATGACAGTGATCAAGAACCAACAGGCCATTCTCGATAAACTAGGAATCGAGGCTTTCAATCCGATGCAAGAATCGGCGCACCACGCCATCCATGCCCATAAGCAAGTTCTGCTGCTAGCGCCTACTGGTTCTGGAAAGACCCTCGCTTATCTATTCCCGATTAT
>CAZFJO010000110.1:0-2146 GCA_964518915.1 uncultured Saprospiraceae bacterium | reverse complement strand
GAATACGATAAGTCCATAGAAATCGGGTTCCAGGATGAAATGAAATCCATCGTCTCCGGCCTCACTGAGATTAAGAAAAAAATCCTCACTTCCGCGACGAAAGGATACCAGATTCCCGACTATCTGAAGATTGAAAAATTGCATACAGAAGATCACTTGGGAGACGGGAAGAGTAAGTTGAAAATGGAACTGGTCATCTCTCCCGACAAAGACAAGATGGATACACTTGTAGACCTCTTAAAACATCTAGGAAATAAATCTGGTATCGTATTCTTGAATTTTAAATCATCCATAGATCGTGTAAGCGACCATCTTTCTTCCGAAGGAATTGCTCATGGAAAATTTTATGGAGGTATGGAACAACGAGATCGAGAACGATCGCTCATAAAATTCAGAAATGGAACCCACCACATTTTACTCGCTACGGATCTTGCTGCGAGAGGAATCGATATCCAAGAAATGGATTTCATCATCCACTACCATCTTCCACTAAGAGCAGAAGAGTTTACCCACAGGAATGGCCGGACAGCCAGAATGAAAAGCGAAGGGACCGCTTTTGTGCTTAAGTACGTACAAGAGCATCTTCCTGATTTTATTCCAGGGTTGAGAAAACTGAAACTCACGAAACAAGAAGTCGAGCTCTCCAGCGACTGGTCTACAGTGATGATCAATGGTGGAAGAAAAGATAAAATTTCTAAAGGCGACATCGTCGGCAGCCTGATCAAGGCTGCAGGCTTAACTAAGGATGAAATCGGCATGATCGAATTGAAGACGGATTGCGCCTTCGTAGCCGTCGCTGCCAGCAGACTTGACCAAGTCATGCAGAAACTGGACAACAATAGAATCAAGAAAAAGAAGGTACGCGTCCATTGGGTATAGAGCCACCGCCGAATCAGGTTTAATTTTTAAATATAGAACACAATCATGAATCAATCTTTTTTTCAGATGGCACTTGTTGTTGCCGATTATGATGAAGCCATCTCATTCTATACCGAGAAGATGAAGTTCTCCTTACTAGAAGACACTACCCTTTCCGAAACGAAAAGGTGGGTACGTGTGCAACCACCTGGAGATGGAAACGGCGCTTCTCTACTACTGGCTAAAGCAGCCAGCGAATCACAGGAAGCTTCTATCGGAAACCAGACAGGAGGACGTGTATTTTTATTTATGCATACAGACGATTGTGATCGTGACTTTCACTATTATAAATCTCAAGGAATAAAGATAGTGCGTGAGCGCACAGAACATGATTACGGTAAGGTCTTCGTCATAGAAGATCTGTATGGAAACTTATGGGACATCATACAGCCTCCTTCACTATAATCTGAAAAAATCAATTTGTCTATAAGTTATTTGCTGTATTGCCTTCGTTTTCTAATTTAAAATTGAAGTCGTCAGCGATTATATATGAGCAATTTCTTAATGTTCCTTCTGAAGTTATAAATGGATTTCTAAACAACATTACTTTTGCGTCAGGATTGTTCGTCCATCCTGTTTGTCCTTCTGATTTTACTTTTAAAATCTTGGATGATATTCCATAATTTAAAAGAATAGGTGCGACCATTCCGAACAGTTTTTGATTGCTAAAAAATAGTCTTTTCCCTTCACTGTTTTTTAGCTCCTTTGAAATGGGGTTGGTTTCAAATTTCACAAACCCACCGAAATCATTTAAGTATAAGGTTGCTAATTCTCCTACCAAAGAATTCTTAGCTGATGGCTTTAATTCGTCCATTCCTCTTAGTTCGGCTTCTATTTTATGGTACTTGTAATTCCATAACAAAGGATGATCTTTTTTAATCTCAATATTAAAATAAGGTTTATATGATATATCAATCAGGTTATGATATTGTCTTAATCCTATGATTTCAATTTCCCAATTTTCATTTATTAGTTGATCATCTGATATTGTCAGTGATAATTTCAATTCATTAGAAATAAAAGAATTGTTTGTAGCTTTTAATTCACTTGTTTTTAGGTAGCAATTTTTATACTTACCAGTTTTAATATTTTCGATAAATTCTCTTTTCAACTTTCTGATTGACGTTTATTAATTGTTTTTATAAAGATAACAATTCACTAGCAAGGGAAATTGATTCGTCTAGGATAATCTTGTCTTCAAGTTAATGGAGGTTTAAAAATATGCTCT
>CAZFJO010000109.1:2982-11601 GCA_964518915.1 uncultured Saprospiraceae bacterium | reverse complement strand
GGCTGCAACCAGATGACAAGGCAACTTCATTGCTGCCGAAGTGGTAAGCATTGATGCAGAATGTATATTCTCCTTCGGGCAACTGACCGTTTATGTTCCATTCTGATTGAGGTATGCCTTCTATGATAAGATCATCGAGTGTGGCATTTTCGCTGACGTTAGCAATTTCTTCTGCGTTAACTTCTATGACACCTCTTGGGGGCACGATGAAAGGCTCTAGCGGTTTAAAGGTAACAACACTGCTTGCGTATACGCCATTGTTTACACCTACTAGTTCTCCTAGAAAATATACGTCTTGCTCCACATCTGTATGGTTTATTACCGTGATAGAATAACTAGAAGGGTTGTTAAAGTATGCAGAGAATTCTGTCGGATATGGTGGTAAGAAGTTAAGAATTATCTCTAAGGGTCTCTGTGATCTTCCTAGTTGAGAAATCAAGCATAAGGACATTATAAAAAATAATTTCCTGAATGGGACTTGGTTGATGTAGCTCTTGAAATTCATTGTGTGTCGGATTATATTCTCTGTGTGAATCGCATTCTGTTTCTCCATTCTGTGAAATTTTCTTGTAGGATACTGTCACTTATTCTGTAAGTGGATAAGAGAGAAATTGAGCCAAGTTGTGAAATTTGATAAGTAAAATTGAGCGTGGTATTGCTTGAGTAACCATCGTTTCTGTCGTTGTAGTCATTGTAGGAATATGTCGTTGAAACGGAGGTTTTTATTTTTTTGTCTAGAAGAGATATGGAAGATTTTAGACCTCCTCCATATCTGTTCTGAATGATGTCATCGTATGTGTAACGGTAGTAGTGGATAGTCGGTATAATGGAAATCCCGCTGTCTTTCAGAAGAAGGCTCGTACTTCCATTAAGTGATAAAATATGAATGTCACCCAGTCTTTCTATAGTGCTCTGATCGGTGACAGTATTATAAAATATACTTCCGCTGAATGACAAATCTCTTGACTGACCATTGATTTTGTATCCTGTGAAGAATCCCAGTTGTTGTGTTGTCGATATAAATCTCAAGGTGTCAGAAAGATTGATGATGTCCGTCTCGGAATCGGTCTGATAATTAGCATATCTAAGGTTGGCGTAGTAAGAGCTGCTTGTTGTAAAATTTAGGGTAGCGTTGCCGATAAGTCTTCGTGTTGTATTCAGTCGGTAGCCGCTTAAGTTGTTTTTTTCTACGCCGATATCTGAGGATAAGGATAGTTTTCTATTAAGCAATGATGTTCCGAAGTTTATGGAAACCTGTTCCAGATCATTAGGAAAATAATTGCTTGCGAGGGTTGTGTAGAAGCTTCCTATTCTTTTCCATTTTAAACCTAGTCTTGTACCTTTGAAAAAATAATTAACTCCTATGTCACCAGCTACAGAGATAGTCGATGAAGTATTCAATACGATGATGTCTTGTATTCCATCAGGTATGGACCCACTTACTGCATCGGTTGTAGGATCATTGATGTCTTGAGTAATGGCACTGAGACCAGAATTACCATAAATGCGGAGGCTTCTGGTCGGGCTTACGGAGAAGTTTATTCCTCCCAGAATATTTTCTTTTGGCGTAAAGCTGAGGTAAGAATAAGTATCATTATAACTCTCGTTGTATTGAAAAGAATTTTCATCGTCCCAAACCTTCATGGCTATAAATTCTACCTTATTTTTTCTGTTGCCGAATCCTAGCTTAGTTCCCATTATTTTACGATCATATATAGGGATGAGGCTTGCGCCAAATTGTAGGCTGTCTCTTATAGCAAGTGGGTTCTGAACTTCCCCGTGCATGATGGAAAAAGAAAGCAGGCCAGGTTTTAATTCAATCCCTACGCCGTAAAATGATCTACCTGACATGGTGTATGGGGAGAATCTCATGTTCCTCCATCCTAGATGTAATGTAGCCCACTTGTAGGTAGGGCTTATACCATATCTATTAAAAGTATAGTCGTAGCTAAACTGTGCATCTCTATAATTAAAGGAAATAGGAACTGAAAAATCACGGTAAGAAAGTGCTAGATTTCCAGATAAGAGGTAGCTGTATGCGGGTCTTCTTTCTTCGATACCTGATACAGAATACGACTCTATATGTGTGCTTAGGAATCCTGAAAGTTGTATTCCTTCTCCTTGACTTTCTTGCGATGTAATTATGGTCGAGCATAATAGCATAAGAAGAACTATAAGATCCGATCTAGATGGAATCTTCATGATATAGGGTTGTTTTCATCCCAATATTATAAGAAGCTTTACGGGTTGTTTTCACCTGTTTGGGTAGTCTTGTCAGAGAAATTATAAATAGTAGAGTTGTCTGTCAGAGGATGTAATTCTTATTCACCTGATGGGGTGAATTGAAAATTATTGGTTACATTAATATTTTAACTTGAAGGCTATGAAAATCAATCTTATTGCTGTGTGTTTGTTCTTTTTACTTTTTCATTTTTCTGTCGATGCACAAAAAAAAGCACTCGTCGGAGGAACACTTATAGATGGTTATGGAGGTAAGCCGATTCATAATTCTGTAATTATTATCGAAGGAGAAAAAATTGTGAAAGTAGGACATCAAGGAAATACAGAAGTACCGCGTGATGCTGAAATTATTTCTACAGAAGGGATGTCTGTCATGCCTGGATTGTGGGACATGCACGTTCATCTTATGATCAATGGTCACAGTGATTATGCGCACTGGGATACAGCATACATAGATAAACTAGGAGATGTAATTATGCCTGCCTCTGCACTGCAATTACTAAATGCAGGTGTTACCAGTGCTCGAGATCTTGGCGCTCCTCTAGATGTCAGTATAGAAGTAAGAGATAGAATAAACAGAGGAGAAATATCAGGGCCTACAATGTATATGTCAGGACCATTTATACAACACAAGCCCTATCCAGGGACGGAGGCTTTCCGATGGGGAGTGCAAGGAGAAGCTGATGCAAGAAGGAAGGTTAAGAAACTGGCAGATGCAGGAGTGGATTGTATCAAGTTGATAGACCAAGATCAGATGACGATAGCTGAGGTTAAGGCCGTAGTAGATGAAGCGCATAAGCACAATTTAAAAGTAGTGGCGCATAGCCATCGACCGGAAGAAATCCGAAGAGGGCTGATGGCTGGTGCGGATAATTTCGAACATACAGGATTGTCTTCTGCGCCCGAGTATCCAGAAGATGTTATGACTATGATTAAAGAAAGAACGGCTCAGATGAACCTAGGGCCTCTCTACTGGACGCCCACCGTAGAAGGCTTATATAATTATGAATATGTAAGAGACAATCCAGAAAAACTGGACAACGATTGCTGGCATGTAGGATTGCCAGAAGATATTATTGCTGATATAGAAAATTCAATTGTTCATCCTGGCCGACTTCCTTACTTTCAGTTGACACCCAGTCGGCGCCCTACCTTAGAAAGAAAGGTTAAGCAACTTATCGACGCAGGAGTAGTACTTCTTATAGGAACAGACAGTGGCATCCCTATGAAATTTCATTGTCAATCAACGTGGAATGAAATCGATGTATGGGTTAATGAATTCGGAATAGATGCTATGTATGCAATCAAGGCGGCTACTTACTGGCCAGCTAAAATGATGAATGTAGAAGACAAGTATGGTACTGTCTCAGAAGGAAAGTATGCTGACATAATTGCTGTTAAAGGAGATGTTCTTAGATGGGTGTCCTTGTTGCAAGATGTGGATATGGTAATTAAACACGGTAAAAGAGTAAAATAAAGTGGAATTAAAAATCAATAGATTCGTTCCTACGATTCAAGTTACTGATCTCGAAAAAGCGGTAGCGTTTTATCAACAATTAGGATTTAAACATGACTGGTTCTGGCCAGAAAATCAACCGACACATGGTTCTGTATCGTCCAGTAGTTATAGTGTTATGATGGAACTAGTGGAAAATACATCTAGTATCAACCGTGCCGATCTATATTTCGTAATAGAAGATGTAGAAAATTATCATTCTTATATTAAAACTCAACTAGGGGAGGTACCAGATTTAGTACAATCTGCATATGGTATGCTTGATTTCTCCATTACCGATCCATGGGGACATCATATCGTTTTCGGACAACCACAAGGAGAATTTATCAATTAACAGTTAATTAGTTTTTTAAAGATCTTGATTGTTTACCTTTGCCTGATCTAATTGCATATCATATGAACAGGTATAAATTTTCAATGTTTCTGAGCTTGCTCTTGTTGGTGACAACTTTCTCTTGTAAGGAAGATTCTGGAACGAAAAAAAGTGAACTAAAATCTGGATTTATAAATAAAGACTGGAAGATTATACCATTCCCTAGAATCCATTCTGAATTTCCCCAATCCTTGAGTTTTCAAGGAAAAAATATCCAGATAATGAACAAAAGTGGAGAAACCATAATATCCGGTTCGTATTCTGTGCAAGGCGATTCTATTTTTATTGACGGTGGGTCTTATGCACGTTATTTTCAAGAAACAAGTGATCGATTGACCCTTGCATTTAAAGAGCCATTACAGACCAACAATGAACAATTGATTTTCGAGTTGAATTTTTATAACTTAGAAGAATCCATTGTTTCAGTTGATGAAGTAGAATTAGAAAATATGATTCAGAATAGTGGGTGGTATTTTTCTGAGGGAATGAATAAGTTTCCATTTTCTGTGAGCAAGGCTATAGACCCTAATCGTGAGTCTTTTTCATTCGTGCAGAAAGGAGATGTAATGTATCTTAACCTGAAGTCTCCAGGTAATGGAGAACTAGAATTTCCTATAAGTGTTTTGCGGAGTACGGATATGACCGTCCTTGGGTTTCCTGTGCCAGGCGTATCCAATGTCTTATTGCGAGATGACGCCTTTCAGAATTAATCTATTCTGAAATAGTTTTTTCTTATCGAAAATTTGTTCTAGATTTAGATGTTATCCCGATAGTCTATTCCTGATATAGACATTTTACTAATTGAATGCCCCTAGTTATAGTCCTAAATGGGTAGAATAATAATTGTACCCTATTTTTAAATTACATGTCTGTAATTTAGATCCGGTTACGTACTAAAAAACCAATGCTATGAAAACATTATTTTCTACCACCTTTCTATTTCTATACTTTTTATCTTTCTCTCAATCCGACCCTTGTCTCTGTACCCAGCGCTGGGATGCAGGAGGTATGTGGTTTAAGGGAGAAGTAGATGAGAATCCAGATTCAAATTATCCATTGGGCATTGCTCTATGTGATAGAGAGCAACAGAAACAAATCCTTCCGGGCAACTGCTTTTATGACCCAGATGATTTTAAGATAGGTTGTAGTGATGGACCTGACGAAGGGCGAGAAATTGTGTGGGTTAATTTCGATGTTCCAGAATTAGTGGAAACCTTTGAAATGAAAGTAGGGTCTAGAGGAAGCAAAGATATTGCATGGGCATTATATTCTGCCGGTTCACAGACAAGTACGAATCGTCCAGGACGAAACGGCGAAGAACTTTCTGGAAGTTGTTCCAATCTAAGAGAAGTAATGTGCTCGAGTAAGAGAAACTCATTTGAGTTAATGGAAAACATTAATTTTCCATCTGCTACCAACTATTATCTAGCTGTATGGTCTAGAACGGAGACTAGCTTAAAAGCGGTGCACCTTACAATTAGGAAAGCATGTATAGATTGTAAAGAACCTCCGTCAATTGTATGTGAGGAACAAGTGAATGTATCTCTAGATGAAAACGGAAAAGCTGAAATATGTGCATCCGTATTACTGGCTTCAGAGCCGTTTGATTTATGTACATCACCTGAGAAGATGGAATACTTGATTGCAATACCACCGGCTTTAAATAGAAATAGACCTCCTAGAAGATCTGAAAGATGTATTGATTTATCTTGTGAGGATATAGGACCTCCTATAGAGATGCAAGTGTGGGTCGGAGATTCAGATAACAAGTGGTCTAGTTGCGTCACTAAAGTTATTGTAGAAGACAAGTTGCCTCCATCCATAAGTTGTCCACGAGATGTCACGGTTGATTGCGAATTCGACATAAGCAATACAGAGAAAATAGGAGAGCCCAGAATAGTAGATAACTGTAGCAAGGAAAATAGGGTTGTATATGAAGATGAGTTTTTTGATGATGGATGTGGTGGTGGAAAAGTAATCAGAACATGGACAGCCTCGGACGGAAATAACTTTAGTTCTTGCGAGCAAGTTATAACCATAGAAGGGACTCCATTTGCCGAAGAGCAGATCACCTGGCCAGATGATTACGAAATAGAAGATTGTAACCTCATCCTTTCAGATCTAGAGCCTATTAATCTTCCTCAATCATTCAATTTTCCTGTAATTGAATATAAGCCTTGTCAATTAACAGGGTATCAATTCACTGACCAACTATTCGAAGTATGTCCAGGAAATTTTAAAATATTGAGAGAATGGACGATAATAGAATGGTGCTCTGGTGTAATATATAATCATATTCAAGTCCTTAAGGTCACTTGTGACGGCGGTGTTGCTATTGCATGTGCAGAACAGGTCAATATCAGTATAGGAGTTGATGGTTCCAGTGTTGTATGCGCAGAAGATTTTATAGAAAGTGTAGGAGGAACATGCAGTGGAAAACCTGTAGAATTTAGGTTGAAAATTCCTGGGAACGGTGGAAATGGTATTCCAGCCGAAGCGTGTGAAACGGTATTTTGTGCTGATATAGGAGAAAGCAGTTATGAGGTATGGGCATTAAGCTCTACAGGTGTATGGACCTATTGTGAAGGAGACTTACTTATAGAAGATAAGCTCCCTCCCTCCATAACATGTGCACCAGATGTGACCATTGATTGCGGTGAGGATGTAAATAATACAGCTAAACTAGGAGAACCCATTGTTTCGGACAACTGCTCGGACAACTTAGAAATTAATTACGAAGATGAGTTTTTCGACAATGGATGTGGCGGTGGAAAGATTGTAAGAACCTGGATAGTTTATGATGGGGTAAACACTAATGAATGTGTTCAAATTATATATATAGAAGGTTCAACGTTTTTAGAATCACAGATTTTATGGCCGGAGGATTATTCCGTTGAGGATTGTGACATTTCTATTGCGGATCTTAATCCAGATGATCTGCCTTCTCCATATGGAACTCCTATCATAGAAAGTAATCCCTGTCAACAAGTAGGCTATACGTATAATGATCAGATAAGTGAGACATGTCCTGGAAACTTTAAGATTTTAAGATCATGGACAGTTATTGAATTCTGTTCTCTTATACAATATGAGTATGATCAAGTTCTTAAAGTTACATGTGATGGTGGTATTGCTATTGCATGTGCGGAACAGGTCAATATCAGTATAGGAGTTGATGGATCTAGTATTGTATGTGCAGAGGACTTTATAGAAGGTGTAGGAGGAATATGTGGTGGCGAACTCGTAGAGTTGAGGTTGAAGATTCCTGGAAATGGTGGAGACGGTGTTCCAGCTGAAGCGTGTGAAACGGTATTCTGCGCAGATATAGGAGAGAGTAGCTATGAAGTATGGGCATTAAGCTCTACAGGGGTATGGACCTATTGTGAAGGAGACTTACTTATAGAAGATAAATTGCCTCCTGAAATCATCTGCCCTTCGGACTTATCCATTAACTGCTCGGTCGATTACAATGATTTAAGTCTTGCAGGAGAACCCATGTATTTAGACAACTGTATTGAAGGGGCTGAAATGAGTTTTGAAGATATAGGTGAACTAGATCAATGTGGCTTAGGAATCGTAGAAAGGATATGGACCATAAAAGATGGAACCGATGTTTATGAATGTAACCAAAGGATAGAAATTCAGCATGTGCAGTTTTTCTCAACACAGATTACCTGGCCAGAGGATTACTTTATTGAAGGTTGTGATATAAGTGTTGAATCATTGACTCCAGATATGTTGCCGGAAGGTAATGGATTTCCTGCTATAGAATTGGTTGCTTGTCAGTTAACAGGAGTAAGTTATCAAGACCAGATTATTGAAGAAGGCTGTCCAGGATCCTATAAAATATTACGGACATGGACGGTAATTGAGTGGTGTGGCGGCGAAATAAGTGAGTTTGTACAAGTCATCAAAGTTTCTTGTCTTGCAGGAGGTATTCAGCTGTTCTGTTTAGATGGGCTCTTCGTGGAAGTAGCACCTACAGGTACGGTTGTATGTGCTGAAGATTTTATAAGCGATGTCGTAGATGGAGAGTGTGGTTCTACATTAGTAACGCTGACTTTAAAGATTCCTGCTGATGGATCAGGAGAGCCTCCTACAGAAAACTGTGTAACCCTAGATTGTAGCGATGTAGGAGAAACTTCATATGAGGTGTGGGCGCTAGATAGCGATGGAGTATGGATTTCATGCTCAGGATCTTTATTCGTTCAAGAAAATTCTGTGCCTTCATTCGTCTGTCCGCCTGATCTTACCGTAGGCTGTGATTTTGATTTACAGAATTTAGAATTAACAGGTGTTCCTGTTCTAGGAAAGAACTGCGGTGCATGGGAGGTTGGAATTTTTGAAGAAAATGTTGTGGTTACAGAATGCGAAGGATCTGTGTTTACGAGAACGTGGATTACTACTGATGGAATTGACACTATTTTATGTGTGCAGGAAATAGTTACGATTTATGATGGATTCAGTTCGGTTATATTCCCTGCTGACT